>CANQVB010000069.1 GCA_947627225.1 uncultured Bacilli bacterium | reverse complement strand
GTCCTCTTAGTCCTGGATTTCCTTCTTTTCCAGTAGGACCTGTGGGTCCTCGAATGACACCCACATCAACCCAGGCTTTTTGTTCAGGAGACCATACATATAAATTACTATCTACTAAATAAGAGTCCCCTGGTTTTCCAACAGGATGCATTTGCTCTAATTCTTCTTTGGTATCAAAGGATCCTAAAATGGTAACACTGGTCCCAGCTTCTCCTTTTTCTCCCACTGCACCTGTAGGTCCCGTCGGCCCCACAATTCCTTGCGGTCCCTGTATTCCAGGAGGTCCTTGTATTCCTTGCGGACCACGAAGTCCTTGTAGACCCATCTCTCCTTTTTCTCCAGGAAGTCCTCTTGGAATCATAAAATCTAGAATATGGTTGGATTGTTCTTGATGTTCAATGATATTGGCTTCTTCAAAAGCATCCACCGTTCTTACAGTTCCAACGGAAATGGTATCTCCTGATCCACGAGGCCCTGTTGGCCCTGTTGGACCTTTTACAAAGCAAAAACTACAATTTGATTGAGATGGAAAAGACTTTTTACAGCCATAAAAATTTTGTGCACTCATCATAATCCCCTTTCATAGTATTTTATGAAAACTATAGGAATTTGTTGAAAGAAGGAGAAAAGGGGAAAAAGTTGTGTAAAAAAATAGATGATTTCTGATACAAATGCTTTGCTTCCTTTTTGAAAAAGGGCATACAGTAAATTAGGAATCTTTGCAAGAAGAAAGGAGGAGGCCATGGAAAATGTATCTTTAGGGCAGATTGCAAGTATCATTACGCTCTTAGGCGTTTTTATTGGTGCAATCACAGGGTTTATTGCATTTGTAAAATCCTTTGTTTCCAAGGTGTTAAAACCACTAGACCAAAAAATAGAGAATCTACAACGAGTATCCTCTTTGAATCGAAATAATATAGAACTTGAGCTAATCAAAATGTTTTTAGTCAATTTTATCAATGATGTAGAACATGGTAATTATAAATCGGGGATTCAGAAGAAGAATGCATATGAACTTTATGATCGGTATCAAAAACTGGGCGGCAATTCTTACATTCATGATAGTTGGGAAAAATTGATTAAAGAAAAGAAAATATAAACGGCTCTTTAAAAGGCCGTTTTCTTTTACAGATGATTCTATACAATACAAATTTATTTTCGATGGAGATTTATGTATGATTTAACTAAATTTTTATCAGCTTCGTTGATGTTTTCTAAATAGTATTCATAATTTCCTTCATTATACTTTTTATACTCTTCTGAACATTCATAATGATTCCTTACGTTGTATGAGATGATTTTTCCTTGTATAAAATTATTTTCCAATTCTTGAAAAAGTTTCAGGTATGTTATAACTTGCAATATAGCATCTACCATCCCAACCCATAGAAGGTATTCCAGAAATATATTGTAATGCGCTTTCAAAAAAATGGAAAAAGTGTAAATAATTCATTGGAGATTGATAATCAAACGTATTTAGGCCGTGATTGTAAATACTGTTTGGAACACTTATTATGCCATTTTGATAATCGAGAAATTCGTTTCTTTTCTTCCCGTCTTCTCCATATGAATATACATCTTCTATTGTTCTATAAACAATCATATTACATTTCCCCCTAAAAAATTTTCAACTATAGAATATCATGTTTTGCATGTTAGTTCAAGGGCAACATTCAAAATGATAACATTTTTATAAAAAGCCGAGTTTCTTATCAATTTAATGCCCTAATGGAAGAGTACAACAACTTTTAATTATTATATTTCTTTAATTGTTTTACCCATTTAGGCTCATATAAAGAACTTAATTCAGGATTTGTAGAAAGCATATTGTAAATGCTAGTTAAATGATTTTTCGTTGCATCTAAGGCAATAGTAAAATCAGGATTTGGATTTTCAATAAGATTTTCATCTTCGTAGTCTGGCTTTTGCCAACTTCCACCCCAATGTCCCATAATTTGAATATCATCATTATAATCTTTTTCAATTCGAATTTTGGCAAACCATAAATCATGATTGCTAACATTAGCATATTTTACAGATGTTGTAATACAATAATTACCACTAGATTTTTTAATAATAACACCCCGAATATCTGGAGCTTCAAAATAGTAAGAACTATCTTTTTCTTCATAATCTTTTTCTACAAAAATTTTTCCATCTGCCATTATAAAAAAGATATTTTCTCTAAAAATTGTATTTGCATTAATACTTTCATTTATTTGATAAATCATTTGTGCAATATTTAAAATTTCATATGCTTTTTCTTTAAAATTATTTATAATTATTCCCCCTAAACATATTGAGATTGTCAATATACAAGTGTGTTTTTTAATTGAAATATTTTAGGATAAAAGCATTGTGCAAGGAACGTTTGTTTGGTATAATGCTATTGGATATATTTGAAATATATCAGGTGTTTTCCCTTTCAATTATCAAAAGATAAGAGAAAGGTGGTGGTGCATTATGACAAAAAGAGAAACATCTCTATTTATTATAATTCTACTATTATTCTTTGTAGTAATCACCTTACTATTTAGATAATAAAAACATCTGATTTCAACAATCGTTGATTTCAGATG
>CANQVB010000068.1 GCA_947627225.1 uncultured Bacilli bacterium | reverse complement strand
AATAGTATAAATTAAAAAAACTAGATAAAATCTAGCTTAAATAACTATTTTTTTATTAAACTGTCAAAGATAGGTATCTTTGAACTGCGCTATAATGGTTTCCATTACAAAGAAATTTCCCAACTTTTAGAGATTCCTGCATATCGAGTTTCTCATGCTCTTCAAAAAATAAAACAAAGACGTTTCTATTTCTGTGGTTGAAAACAAATTTAAAATGTGATTAAATGATAATAGGGAGAGGGTAGCATGCGGGAAGAAACATTAGAAGAGTGGGCAAGACATTATCATTCCAATTCAGAAATGCGCGAAACATTTAGAGCACAAGCGCTTTCTTTAAAGAAGACCCACGAGCAAGGCTATTATGTTGTTGATTTTAATTTAAATCAAATCTTAGTTGGCGAAAGCGAATCCTATGGAAAATATGTTCAGTTTCAAAAAGTGGCTCCTTTTCCAAAGCAAGAAGAAGAGGCCCTTAAATTAAAAAATGTAAAGACAGAATGTTTTCTAGAAATAGGACTTTATTCCTCTATGTTTTCTGACCTTACCGTGCAGTTTAACCCTACGTTTTTAAAAGAAAATTTTGATCGTTTTGCCATCTTTCTTCCTGAAGAGGAGTTTAGATATTATAAAAAAGTATTTGTATACGATAACATGGATTATCTTTGCGACTTTTTAGCGAAAAATGCCGAAATGCAAGTTAATAAAATGGAAAAAGAACTTGAAAGCGAGGGAGGCAGAAGCTTTAATAAATCGACACCAGTAGGACGTGCAGTATCACAAAGTGAGAAAGAGTCATTTGGGCAAGAGCCTTCATCCCAAGCAGCCTTTGCGACGACGCTTGTGTTATCATTTGTCGTGATTACGTTAAGTTTGTTGATTCCTTTAATGGCTTTTCTATTTGGTGTTTCGTAAAAAAAGAAAAATGCTTATTCCATTGGCTAAACAATATCAAAAAAAGTAGCTTTTTACTGAAAGTTACTTTTTTTATGCTTGTTTGGTATCTTCTTTTAAAATTTCAAATGTTTCTCGTTTTTCGTTTTTGAAAAATTCAAGTTGTTCTAACCGTAAAAATTTGGCTCCTAAAGAAGTTGGAAAATGATTGATATAATAATTATAATCCGTCGCGCTATCATTATAATATTTGACGACTGCAATTAAGTCATCTTCATTGTCACACAATTGGTCAATCAACGAAATACTTTTCTCATCTTTGAGTTTGTCTTCATTTTCTTCAACAATAGAGATGAATTCCGTATAAACATCAAACAAAGCATTGTGAAGTGCGTGATGATCGTCTTTCAATTTCTTATATTGCTCTATGTCTGGATAGTCTATTTTCAGTTTCTTTTTTTTCATGTGGCTCATTAAACGATGAAATAACTCCATTTTCTTTTCTAAAATAATATCTAGGTTGTTTTCTGCTTCGTTAAGCGCAATTTCTAAATCGAAAAATTTCTGTTTACTATAGGCAGTAATTCCCACAAGTATTACCCCTAAAAGAACTATTAGAATTATGATAATCCAAATCATTTCCATCACCTCATTCTACTTTTTTATTATAGCAAGAAAAAAAGAATGAAACAACATTCTTTAATGAAGAATTGGTAGTTCATAAAATTCAACGAAGTTTAAATAGACTGTCCAAAGTAAAACATATTTTCCAGTCGTCTCATCTTGCACGACCGCATAATCCCTTCCTGCTTGTTCAATCACACCTGTAAAAATACGATCCCGCCATTCTAAAGAATCATTGTACGACATATAAAAAGATGCTCTTCTGCCAACATTTTTTTCCAAAATATTTTCAGCATATCTTGGATCTTGTGTTACATTAGAAGGATAAGTTGGATAGTAATTACTAGAAGGTGGCGCACTACTTTGACTACTAATGTCTCCTGTTTGTGGAACTTGCGGATAAACTGTTTGATTCAATTGCATTCTCCTTTCTGATACAGTAAAGTATATGCATATTTGCTAGAAAAGATACATAAAGAATGGTATACTAAAATAGAGGTGGTAAAATGAAAGTTGTCTTAGGTGTTTCTAACAGACATTGCCATATTACAGAAGAGGATTATAAAATACTCTTTCGCAAAACGCCATTTCTAAAAGAAAAAGAGTTGCGTCAGCAAAATGACTTCGCATCCAATCAAGTAGTGACGCTTGAAGCAGGGGATAGAACACTTGAAAATGTACGTATTGTTGGGCCTTTTCGAGCTTATACCCAGGTAGAACTTTCTAAAACAGATGCTAGGTTTTTAAAGATAAATCCCCCAATCCGTGAATCTGGAAATTTAGAAGATGCTGCTATCATTACGTTAATTGGTCCTTATGGAAAAGTTACAAAACCTTGTGCCATTCTTGCAACAAGACATATTCATATTGATCCTGCTACAAGAAAAGAAATGGGCTTACAAGACAAAGAGAAAGTGGCAGTTCATTTTACTGGAGAAAAAGAAACCACATTCTACAATGTCTTCTTTCGAGAACAGGAGGATGGTGTTTTAGAACTTCATTTGGATACAGATGATGCAAATGGTGCACAATTAAAAACAGGAGATTTGGGGAAAATAGAAATCAATAGCAAATAGGTAGATCTAAGAAAGAATTTTGAAGGAAAAATTCCTTCTTTTTTTTTGCATCGTTAAATTAAGAGATAACGTCACGGAAGAAGAGCATATTAGGATTTAAGAATAAAGTTCCCGCAAATCCAGTAAAA
>CANQVB010000067.1 GCA_947627225.1 uncultured Bacilli bacterium | reverse complement strand
GGGACAAAATATATCAACAACTTTAAAATCATCGAATACAATATGGACAGAATCATGCAATTTTGGTATGATAAAAAAGAAGAAGAGATCAAGAAATACAAGCACTTCATTATGCTTGATCTTGCGACCAATGCATTAAAGAAGTTAGCTAGGGGAGATGAATTTATGGAGTCCTTTGAAAAAGAAGTAACCAAGTTAAATGAGGATGAGGCCTTCCAAAGCTTTATGACAATAGAAGAAGACAGAAAGATGATGTTTAACACAGAAAAAGCGCTTGCTTATGAAGAAGGGGAAAAAGAAGGAATTTCTCAAGGTATTTCTCAAGGTGAAACAAGAAAAATGGAAGAAATTGCCAAAAAATTAAAAGAAATGGGATTATCAATAGAAGAGATTAAAACAGCAACAGGAATGGAAGAAAACCAAATTGAGAAGCTATAGATATTTTGCTGAATAGAACTGGAAATAATTTCCAATTGTTGTCTACAAAAAAACAGGAACGAATCCTGTTTTAATTTTGGGCAATCCTTAGGGTGATGGTTTCACAAGCATTAAATTCTCTGCCATCTATTTCATTACTGTTCAGTAAAAGTCCAGCAGAAATTCCAGTTCCTGATTGATAGGTGCAACTAAACTTTAAGTTTGGATAAGCTGTTTTAATTTTAGAACATGTGGTATTGGCATTTCCACTACTTACCAATTCATCATAAATATAAACAGTGGTCTTCTTACTAGCATCACAACTTGGTGCAGCAGGGGTTGTTTGCGTTTGATTACTTGAAGAAGAGGATGAGGAACTCTTTTTAGAAGTTGAACTTGTTTCCTTCTTTCCATTACTTAAAGTAACTGTGATTGTTGTTCCCTTACTGACTCCAGATCCTTCTGTAATCGATTGTGCTAGGACCTTATCTTTGGCAACGCTGTTGCTTGCTTTATAGATAAAGTTATAGTTAAGTCCTAATTTCTTTAATTTACTTTCTGCATCTGCTTTACTAAGACCAATTAAATCCGGTACTTTGATTTCTTCTCCGTCTGAAATGGTTACTATAATCGTATCATTATTTTTAATGGTTTGTCCTTTTTTGTAAGAATATGAAATCACTTCACCTGCTGGGACAGTTGTACTAAATTCATGTTTTTCTTCGTAAGGAATATTATGTTCATTTGCCCAAGTCATAAATTCTTCGAAAGAATTGAATTTTGGCATCGTAATTGAACCCTTAGAATAAGTGACTTTAATAATTGTTCCTGTCGCAACAGAATCTCCTTTTTGATAGTTTGCTTCAATCACTTTATTTTTCTTTATCTTTTCATCATACTTTTCAGTTAGTTCTAATTTTAATTGGTTTTCAATCACCCAATTGGTAATTTCGGTAAGATTCATTTGCTTTAAATCAGGAACGTTTATTTTGGTACCTTTGCTGATTGTTACTTCTATTTTATCCTCTTCAATTTTAATAGTTGTTCCCGCTTTTTTACTTTGTGCCATTACATTTCCTTTTTTGATCTTTTTGGAAAAGTCTTCTTTAAATTCATAAGAAATACCATTCTGTTCTAAATAGAAGAGTGCTTCTAATTTACTTTTATTCGTTAAGTCAATTAATTTTACTTGTTTGTTCGTTCTTTCTTCGCCATAAGAGAAGGTGAGCTTAAATTCTTCATTTCGAGCCATACTTCCAGTTTTGTTCTGTGAAATAACAGTATCTACTGCTTTATCAGATGCAATAAACTCTACTTTCACATTGGATAGATTATTTTCTTGGATAAAGGCTAAAACACGTTCTACATCCCAACTTGTCATATCAGGAATTACAACCTCTTTATAAGGACTAGGGCCTTCACTAATTGCGACAGTTAAACTTTTTATTTTTGCAAGATTCGTAATAGAAGATGTATCTTGGTTAATGACATGATATTCTGAAACGATGTCACTATATTCATAAACTTGCTTTAAGGATAGATTGTTTTGTTCTGCATAAGCAATTACTTCTGTAATCGATTTTCCTTGAAAGTTAGGTATTCCTGTTAAAAGATAGGGAAGTGAAATTGGAAGTACAAATAGAATATTTGCAGCATAATAGAGTAGAAGAAAGAAAGAACCTAACAGAATGAGTCCTTTTTTCTTTCTTTTGGTAGAAATTGTAAAAAGAACAAACAAAATGGTAAATAATACCAAAAGGAGTTGTTCTACAATATCAAGAAGTGATAAACCTATCTTTTTTTGATAATAAAAAGATAGACCCAAAGAAAGAAGAGAAGACAGTAGGGTTAGTAATAGGATGAAATGGGTAAAAGGGTGTCTTGTTTTTTTCTTTGGTTTTTCTTCTTGATAAAGTTGTTCTTGTTCTTTTGTATCTTCAAACATTTCTTCTTGCTTATCCTTGTTTTCTTGCGTTTCTTTTTTCTTTGTCATCATACATCACCTTTTCTATTATCATTATATAATGAGTTACCCAAAATAGAAAATTTTCTTGTCAAATTTATTGTCAAACAGTGTCTAGAAAATAAAAACAGAGCAGATTGAAAACAAAGAAACTATACTTATCTCTGAATTTCATTTCTTTTCAAATTTTAAAATTTAAAAAAGATTAAAAATTGGTTTACTAATTCTTTCATATGAAATATAATGGAATTGGTTCAAATTGGTAAGTTAAAAAACTACTTACTAAAAATATAAGAAAGGAAATTTGTGAATGAAGCCAGAAATAAAACAAAAGGATAATAAAAAATTATTAATTGTAATTTTTATTCTATGTTTAACGATTTTATCACCAATGTTAATAATATCAAAATATAACCGACCTTGTGCAGATGATTATGATTATTCATTACTTACTTATGAAACAATACAAAAGCAAGGCAAGAAAGTTACACCTATAGATATAGTAAATGCTGCATGGAAAACAGATGTCAAATTTTATAATACATGGCAAGGACTTTATACATCTGCTTTTGTGCTAGCACTACAACCAGGTATTTGGGGAGAGAAAATGTATGTTTTAACTCCATTTATTGTGCTACTTATTTGTTATTTATGTATTTTAGGAGCCATGCACATTTTAAACAGACATTTTCTAAAAAAAATCAAAGTTATAT
>CANQVB010000066.1 GCA_947627225.1 uncultured Bacilli bacterium | reverse complement strand
TTGTAGAGTTAGGTACTATTCCTGAAATTTTTGGTTAGTACCGACTTATACAGTTGGTACTATTTTTATTAATATGATTAAAATCACGATAATAAGGAGTATTATGATAGAGCAAAGATATTTCTCTTGTTTTCTCATAATGTCACCTCCTCCCACTTTAAAAAGTAAAGGAGAATAGTACCTAAACTAACTAAGTATTCCTAAAGCAAATTATATCAAACAAACGTTCCTGATGCAATGTTTTTATATTAAATTTTGACAATTTAGAAAAACACTTTGCATATTGTCAAACAAAGCTTATAGGGAATATAAAAAGATAAACGCTTGGGTTATTTTGATAGACTTGTAAAAATACCTAGACAATACATATTTTTCATAAACAAAATATAAGTAATGAAAAAAGGAGATTTATATGGGCCATGTTTTATTTCATATACCACATTCATCCTTAATAATTCCAAATAGGTTTTGGAGTATTTGTATTAAAGATAGAAATTACATAAAAAAAACGAATCTTTTTTTAAGTGAGTATTTAACAGATAAATTAGTTCCAAATCATTGTCCTAAATTGATATTTAAGTATTCTAGAATTTTTTGTGACGTAGAGAAGTTTAAAGATGACTCGAAAGAAATTATGGCGAAAAAAGGGATGGGTGTAATTCATACGAGAGATTGTGAAAATATTATAACTATTCCTAATCAAAAATATAAAAATATTGTAATGAAATCTTATTATAATAAGCATCATAATAAATTAGATAAAATCAGTACCAAAATATTAAATCAATATGGCAAATGTATAATCGTTGATTTTCATAGTTATTCTGATGATATGGTAGAGAAATTATTTAGCTGTAGTAACAATCCAGATATTTGTTTAGGAGTAGACTCGTTTTATACGGATCAAAATCTTATTCATATGACGATTGAGCACTTTAAAAAATATGGTTATTCTGTCGAGATAAATAAGCCTTATAAAGGAACAATAATTCC
This sequence comes from uncultured Bacilli bacterium, assembly GCA_947627225.1. Taxonomy (GTDB): domain Bacteria; phylum Bacillota_I; class Bacilli_A; order RF39; family UBA660; genus CANQVB01. The sequence continues at coordinate 2,188 of CANQVB010000066.1, read as the reverse complement.
GAATAAATATATTAACAAAAAAGATACTAGACTCAAATCAATTATGTTAGAAATTAATAAAAGAATTTATTTAAACAATCCGGATGATTTTTGTAAATTAAAAAATTGTATAAACGATTATTATCAAATGCTTCAAAAACTATAATACTGTTAGAAAATTATACATTTTTCCATTAAGAAGTGGTACATTACGTCTATACTTGCATTCGAGAAAAATCAAACTTGGGATTTTCGAGTAAAAATTAAAAATAGTAAAATGGTTTTTGAAAAAGCCGTTTTAATGGTATATTGAATGCGTCAAGAGGGAATGTATAAAATAAAATAGTAAGGTGATTACTACAAGGAATAATAGTAGGATTATAATAAATAGAGAAAGTAAAAAAATTATGTACAAAAATGTCAATACAATTGTCACAATTTTCTTGCTTTTTGACATATATTATGGTAGTATTATGGCAAGAGGAGGGGGATAATATGAAAAAATTATCATCAAAATATTTGAAAGTCATTTTGGCTATTTGTTTACTAACAGGAATCTGTGCTGTCGCAGTCAATTATGATAAGGTCTATGCTTTTGTTTCTGGAAGTAACACCAAGGCATTGAGCCTTGCAGATATCAAAACTTCCGTGATTGAAGCAGAAAAGGAAGTAAAAGAAGCGAAAGCCCAAGCGCAAGTTGCTGAAGAAAAATTAACCGAAGCGAAGAACGAGAAAAAAGAAGCAGAGAAAGAAGTAAAAACTGCAAGTAAAAACGTTCAAAAAGCTGAAGATGCAAAAAAGGAAGCCGAAAAAGAGTTAGCCCAAGCGACTACGAAAGAAGCGAAGAAAAAAGCACAAAAGAAAATAGAACAAGCGAAAAAGCAACTCACGCAAGCGAAAGAAGAAAAGAAAGAGGCTGAACAGAAAGTAGAAACAACGACAAAGCAAGTAGAACAAGCCAAAGAGCAAGTGAAACAAGCTGAGGCAAAGGTAGAAAATACAACGAAGAAAGCAGAGCAAGTGAAAGAACAAGAAAAAAAAGCAGAAGAAAAGAAGGAAACGAGCCAATCCGGTAGGTCTTTCACGGACGAACAACTTCAATATATGCTAGAACAAGCTAAAAAAGGAGAACAACGTCAAAAAGAAGAATATGAAGCTCAAGTGAAAGCGATTCAAGAGCAAGCTGCAGCGAAGAAAGCGGAAAGAGAAGCGAAAGAACAAGCAGAAAAAGAGGCTTTAGAAAGAGAAGAACAGGCAAGAAGAGAAAGAGAATCAACAGAAAGCTTAAAAAATAGAGGCGTTGCTACACAAAGCACGGTATTTGGTGATCGGGAATTTACATTTGCGCAAGAACATATCGATACACCATTTGATGTCGATACAAGAGACAATCCACAAGAAGTTATCTGTACTGGAGAGCATTGTGGTGGGGAAGAAAATCGAGGATATATTTGGTTCGCAAGATTTAAGAGTAACTACAATATCTTTAGAGAACCTGGTTCTAACAATTATGTAAATAATGTTTTGATTGGAAGACGCGGTTGTGTATCTTCTTGGATACAATATGCACCAAGTGTAATCAATGGTCAAAAGTTCCATGTTACGTGGAGCGTTGAAACAACACGTGAAGAAAACATGCTCGTTAACGTTTATACAGCAACGTATACAGCGATTTAATAAACAATCCGTAGGACTAAAAATGAGACTATGTAAAAAAACATGCTTGAAAAAGTGTGTTTTTTACTTTTTTAGAATTTCTGGTATGCGTTAAATAAAAATAAAATCAATTTTTTCATCCAAAAAAGTTTCCAGTTTCCTTTCTCCTACATAAAATACAACAGGAGTGATTACGTATGGACCATTATGATGAGAAAAGGCAAAGGATAAAAGACTGTCAAGAGAAGTGTCTTGAAAATCCATATTGGTATGTAAGAACAGTGGGCATTTTGGGACCAACTGGGCCAAAAGGAGAAAGGGGTCCTATGACAACCATTCTTGGAAGTGAGAAAACCGAAGAAGAACTAAGAAAAAATCATCCAACAGCAGAAGTAGGGGATGCCTATTTAGTAGGAGATTCTTTATATGTTTTTGAAAGTCCAAAAGATGATTGGGTCAATGTTGGAGTCATTCGAGGTCCAAAAGGAGATGTTGGCCCAATGGGACCGCAAGGAGATGTAGGTCCTAAAGGGGAAACAGGTGAAAAAGGAGA
>CANQVB010000065.1 GCA_947627225.1 uncultured Bacilli bacterium | reverse complement strand
TTCTGACCTGGTATTATACTACTTATCACTAAAAAAATACATAATAACCAGGGGTCACTATGTATTGTATAAAATTATTTTTCAAAGGAATTTTTAACCTAAATTCTAGCGTGTCTATTGTGTAAGTTGATACACCTTCTCTTTTGTCAATTTCATACTCTCATGAAGACGGTTTTCTTGTTCCAAGAATTGTACTTCTTTCTCTTTTAAATTTTCTTTGATCAGCAAGATAGAGTCATACAGTTTTTTATATTGTTTATTGGTAGAAAGATAGGTACTAAATTCTGTTTCAAATTGCTTTTCAATTGCTTCAATATCTCGGATTCCTTTTTTTAATAAATCTTTCAAATCAGTCACCGAAGAAAGTGCACTTTCGATTTCATGGCTATAATCTGTATAAGACTGTACCAAATCAATTGTTTTTTCCTTGTGAAGTATTCCCTTAATCGCCCGCATAGCAAGAAAGCCTGCAAGTAGGCTCATTCCAATTGAACAAGGTCCTTTCTTTTGTTTAGAAAGCGCCATATAAGCAAGGAAAAGTGTGGCTGCTTTCGTTGAAAAGTCTAATTGATAGGTTACTTTTTCGAAAGATGTTATTTTAGCATTTGCTTTTCTTTCTAAATCTAGTGCCACTACATCCATTTCAAGACAACTTTTATAAAGATTATTTTCAAATTGCATGGATAGGTCAGTTCGCGAAGCCAGTTCTTGAAATTTTTCATCTCGTTTTTCTAAAAATTCTAATTTTTCTTCTAGTTTTTGTTCCAATCCTTCCCTTTTCTCTTCAATTTGGGAAAGTTTTGTAACCATTTCATTGTATTTCTCGTGATTTAAAACGAAGGATATAAGCATGGCATTTGAATATACATTTAACTTTTCAATTTCTTTATAAAGAATACTTTCCATACCAGTAGCTGCTTTTAAATCACCTTTTTCGCCTAGCGATTCTACATCTTTTTGTAGTGCTTCTAATTTGGATAAGGTTTTCTTGACTTCTTCTAAGAGTGCGGCAACTTCTTTGGCTTCGTCTGTCTTTTCTAAAGCATTTTCTACCTTTTGATAGGAAGCTGCCAACCGATCCAGTGCTTGATAACGATTCTTTAGAATCTCTTCCATTCCACTTTCTAGCTTTTTTTCTAACGCGTTGCTTTCAATCTTCGTAATTTCTTCGTCTTTTAGCGTTGTTTCTTCTTTTGCAATTTGGATGGGAAGTTGTTCTTCGCAAGGTTCCTTTTGATAAGAAGATATTCTTGCTTTTTCTTCCCTCTTTTCTTTTTCAAGTTCAGTTTCTAAAAGAACAATCGTATCGATTGGACGAGGTGGGAGCTTTCGATCTTCTTCATTGGTATCAGTTGCTTCTTTTTGGGAAACAGATACGTTTTCAAACGGTTTACTCTCTTCTTGTTTTGCTGTTTTTTCTTGGCGCCGTAAATTTTCCTGTTTTCTAACAGCCTCTTCTTCTAGGGTCTCTTTTTCTAAAACGGTGAAAAGAACAATGTCTTCTTTTTCTGTTTGTCTTGTCTTTTCTTCTTTGGTTTCTTGAAAAATAGGCGTTATATCCCTTTCTTTTGAGTTAGACGAAATCGTTTTCTTAGAAAGCACTTCACGCTTATTAGGCTTTTTTTTGAAGAGCACCTGAAAAGGAATTTCCAAGTACCAAATCATTTTCGCTATTTTCTGTTTCATAGCAAATCCCCTTTCATTGCTCCTTATTATAGCAAAAAGAAAGAAATTTGCCTAGTCCTAGAAGCAAGAAAACAATTGATAAAGTTTTACCCAAATGGCTTGACGAAAGGGCATTTGTACTCGCTTTTTAGGATGAACTTTTTCAATTTCTCCGACAAGTAGGTCAACATAGGAAGAGAAACTAAAGCTCTCCATACAAACAAAAAGCAACTTTTCGATACGGTTTACCTTTTTGTCAAAGGCAGTTACTAGTTTTTGATTTCTTTCCTGATTATCGAGCATCACTTGGTTAAAGCCAGTATGAAAGGCACCAGGTTCCACTAAAGTTACGGAAAACTCCCTTTTTTGAAGGGAAAGCTCTAGCTGTAGAGTTTCCATACAATAAGAAAGACTTGCTTTACTGCTTCCATAACTTCCTAGATATGGAAACGGAAAATGCGCCAATAAAGAAGAGGTTACAAAGGCCTTTCCTTTTTTGTGTTTTTCCTCACAAAGTCGTAAAAAAGTCTGAAGACAGGCAAGGTTTGAAAACACATTCACCTCATAATTTTCGCGCATTTTAGTAAGATCTATGGTAGCAAGATTTCCCCCTTCTCCAATTCCTGCTTGCAGAAATAAAACATCAAGATCTAATGTATCTATTTGTTGGTAATCTTCTTGGTGCAAGAGATTAAACTTGATGGGAAAAAGAATCACTTTATCCTGATTTGCCTTTTTTTCTACATTTCTTTTTTCATCCTCTGTCTTTGACCCTACATAGACAAGATGTCCTTTTTTAGAAAGCGCACAAGCGAGGTTGTATCCAAGACCTGAGGTTGCTCCTGTAATTAGAATTTTCATGTTTCTTCACCCATTTATACTTTGCCCCAAAAAGAAAAAGAAATCCTAAAAATTAGGAATCCTGTAATTCTTTTTCAACGAGCTGGCATGCTTCTTCAATGGTTTTTTCAAAATCTTCATAGTTGGGTGTAATCACATGAAGTTTAGGAAACTGATTTTGAAAGAATGTCTCTTGTCGTTTTGCATAATGCCTTGTATTCTTTTTGATTGTTTCCTTCACTTCTTCTAGCGTTTGTTCCTTGTTAAAATAAGGAATAAACTCTTTATATCCAATTCCTGTTTGTAGTGCTTTTGAATTTGGAAACATTTTCTGATAAGAAGTCACTTCTTCCAAAAGTCCTTCTTTAAACATCTCCTCCACTCTTGCATCCAGTTTTTCATAAAGAAGTTTACGAGGTGCTTTGAGGTATAGAAACAGGACATCTTGGTAGCATAAAGTATTTCCATTTTTACTTACTTCTTCATGGTTTTCTAATTTATTAAGAAGTCTTACCAATCTTTTTCGGTTGTTTACATGAGGAAGTTCTTTGATGGGATACTTTTTTATTTTCTCAAGTAATTCTAGATTGCTAAAAGAATCATAAGTATGATGGGTTGTTCCTTCTTGAAACTGGTATTGAAATAAGGCGGCTTTGATATAAAGTCCTGTCCCACCAACGAAAATACAATGGTTTCCTTTTTCT
>CANQVB010000064.1 GCA_947627225.1 uncultured Bacilli bacterium | reverse complement strand
CCATCAAAGTTGATTCAACAACACCAGCGACATTTAATGCAGACAGTTTAGCAATTAGTAATCAAATTAGTGCAATCTTAGAGACAAAATATAAAACCAATCCATACATAACACAACTGGTACAAGAAGGAAAACTAGATTACAGTAAAGTGAATGAAGTGAAGTAGCCAAGAGAATAAAAACAAACAAAGACATCAAACATCAAGATGAAATCTTAATCTTTTGGTCTTACTATAGGGAAAGTGTGAAAACACTTTCTTTTTCATAGGGGATTTTCTAAGAAAGGTAGAAATATTTTAAGGCTTAAGAAAAGCCTTCTTTCCTTTTTTTAGGTTTTATACTATAATAAAGAAAATGAAATGAAGGGATGCCTTTGAAACAGATAGAACTTTTAGCACCTGCTGGTGATTTAGAACGTTTAAAAGTAGATTTATTGTATGGGGCAGATGCTGTATATGTAGGAGGAGAATATTTTAGTCTAAGAGCAAACGCAACTAATTTCTCTTTAGAAGAATTAAAAGAAGGTTGTGATTTTGCCCATCAATTAGGGAAAAAGGTATATTTTACCTGTAATATTGTTTTTCATGAAGAAGATAGAATCAAGATGCAAAAGGATGCTTATTTAGAAAAGGTGGTCGAAGCTGGGGTTGATGCATTTATTATGAGTGATCCATTCTTAATCGATTTTCTTCACAAAAAGTATCCATCTTTAGAAGTACATGTCAGTACACAGGATTCCATTACCAATTACGAAGAAGCCTTGTTTTATCAAACACTTGGTGCAAAAAGAGTCGTTTTGGCACGTGAACTTTCTCTTTTAGAAATCAAAGAAATCATAGAAAAAACAAATCTTGAAGTAGAGGTTTTCATTCATGGGGCCATGTGTACATGTTATAGCGGACGGTGTGCTTTATCCAGCTATGTGACCAATCGTGATCCTAATCGTGGTGGATGTAGTCAGGTTTGTCGTTTTGCATTTACAACGCAAGAAGATGGAAAGTTTACACTCGCTACCAAAGATTTAAACTTAGCGCCTTATATAAAACAATTGATAGAAATTGGAGTAAAGAGTTTTAAAGTCGAAGGAAGAATGCGTTCTATTTATTATCTTGCGACGGTAATTGGGACGTATCGAAAATTAATGGATCGAATTTTAGATGGTACTCTTGATGAAACCTTTGTTAAGAAAGCGTATCAGACGCTTTCACGTGTTGCCAATCGGCCAACTTCAAGCCATTATCTTTTAAAGGAAGCGGATGATGAAGATCAGTATTATACAGGAAGACAAGAACTTTCGAATCAAGATTTTGTAGGACTGGTTCAAGAATATGATGGCACACATCTAAAACTACTTCTTCGCAATTATTTACAAATGGGTGAACAAGTCGAACTATTTACGGCAGAAGGAAAAGAGTACTGTTTTCCTGTTACTTTACTCTTAGATGCAGAAAAAAATGAAATTCAGGCTGCCAACCATCCAGATGAAATCTATTTTCTTCCGGTTTCTTTGCCCAAAACAATGTCGATTACAGCGTATAGTATGTTAAGGAAGTGTATTTAAATGAAAGCCGCAATCAAAAAAATGATTCAGCAACAAAATAAGGAGCGAGAAGCTTTTTTAAAACCATGGGCGACAAAATCAGAAAACGCACTTCGTCTTTTTAAAATGGACGAAGATATAAGGTCTTCCTTTTTTCATGATATAGATAGGATGATACATGATCTTTCTTATACGAGATACCAAGATAAAACGCAAGTGTTCTCAGGCCAAGAAAATGATCATATTTCCCATAGAATGACGCATGTGCAACTCGTTTCCAAAATCGCAAGAACGATTGGAAGATGTCTTTCTTTAAATGAAGATTTAATTGAAGCCATTGCTTTGGGCCATGATATTGGACATACTCCTTTAGGCCATGCGGGAGAAGCCATGTTGAATCAAATTTGCAAGGAAGAATTAGGATGTAGTTTCTCTCATAATGTCGAAGGTGTTCGTTATTATATGGAAATTGCGAATCATGGAAGGGGTTTAAATCTTTCTTTACAAGTTTTAGATGGAATCTTGATGCATAATGGAGAAATGCTTCATCCTATTTATGAAAAAGAAGAAAAAACGAAAGAAGAATTTTTAAGACAGGTGCAAGCAGGAAATAAAGAGGTTCAAAGTATTAAAAATTGTCATCCAATGACACTAGAAGGGTGTGTTGTAAGAATTTCTGATATTATTGGATATGTTGGACGGGATATTGAAGATGCAATTGAAATTGGCAGATTTCAAAGAGATGAATTGCCGAAGCAAATTACGGATGTGCTTGGGGATACGAATCAAAAAATTGTAAATACCATCATTTGTGATATCATAGAGCAAAGTTTTCATTTACCTTATATTAAAATGAGTCAAAAAGTATATGAAGCCCTGTTTGCTTTAAAAAAATTTAATACAGAGCATATCTATTGTCACGCCATGACAAAAGAGCAATATAATACTTATGAGCAAGGAATGAGAAAACTTTATCAAATTTATTTAAAAGATATTGAAGAAGAAAATAAAGAAAGCATTATTTATACATTGTTTTTAAAGGAACAAGATGAGATATATTTTCAAAAAACGGAAGCAAAAAGAATGGTGATTGATTTTATCGCTGGGATGACGGATGACTTTTTTCTAAATCAGATAAAACACTTGAAATAATTGGGGAAATATGTTATAATTTGAGACGTCTTAGTGATAAAGTTTCTTTGTTCATTGACAAAAGAACAGATTTGTAGTAATTTCATTAAGAAAAAACGAATATAAATTTTGAGGTGATAAAAATGGGAAACAAAAAAGTATACCTAACAGAACAAGGCTTAGAGGATTTAAAGCAAGAGCTTCGTGTTCTCATTGAGGAAAAGCGCCCTAAAAATATTCAGTCTATCAAAGAAGCTAGAAGTTTAGGAGACTTATCCGAGAATGCGGATTATGATGCTGCTAAAAATGAACAGGCACAAATTGAAGGTCGAATTCATACCATTGAAAAAATGCTCGAAAATGTAGAAATCATTAAAGAGGTTTCCAAGGATGTTGTAGGTCTTGGAAGTACTGTATCGATTAAGTATGTGGATGATGAGGATACAGATGAGTATAAAATTGTAGGAAGCCAAGAGGCAGATCCATTTGAAAGCAGAATTTCAAATGAAAGTCCAATTGCGCAAGCGCTTCTCGATCATAAAGTAGGAGATGTTGTCACTGTAGAAAGTCCAAATGGCAGTTATGATATTGAAATTACAGAAATTAAATAACACGATTTATTTTCTATATTTGTTCGTTGAAAAAGTTGGGTTTTAAACTGACTTTGTCAACGAATTTTTTTATTTATATTGGGAGTAGTCGCTTTGTTTATCATAATTATTTGAACAAAACAGAATGTCTTTGGAAGCGTTAGAACGAATCCGCTTAAACAGGATATTCTAACTATAAGAAAAAAAGAAAATAGAATTAGAAGGCTGAAAGTATGTGAGCAATCATTTCCTTTTTTCTTTGTACTACAAATTAGTTAAGTTTTTTTGAGTTCCGGTAAAAAATAGGAATGAAAAGAAAAAATGAATTTGTTTTATCCACAGATTCATTTTTTTGTACAA
>CANQVB010000063.1 GCA_947627225.1 uncultured Bacilli bacterium | reverse complement strand
CATCATGGGTCACCTATACAACGCTTTATGATAGAGGCGTGTTAAGAGGAGGCGCTGCAGCACCTGTTACTAACGATCCTATGTCTATTTTTTCCTATACCAATACAGACGATTTATGTGATCGCAGTTATAGTCCTATACTATGTAAAGTGGGTGCTGGTTCATCTAGTGAAGAGCAAAATGGATTTCGCCTTGTCCTCGTTCCAGTAGGGACCTTTTAGAAATAAACAAACATGATTTTGAAAAGAAAGAGAATCTTTCTCTTTTTTATGTTATAATAAAAAAGTTAAGGAGGGCTTTATGAAGAAATTGAGTGTTGAAGAAGTAAAACATGTCGCACATTTAGCGCGAATTCAAGTATCAGATGAGGAAATCGAGTCTTACCGAACTAGATTGGGTGCTCTTTATGAAATGGTAGATGGAATTCATGAAATAGAAGGATATAGTGAAGAAATGATGATTACTCCAGTTGAAGAGGTCTGTTCTCTTCGAAAAGATGAAGTTGGAGCTATGTTAGATGGGGCTTCTGTTCTTTCAAATGCGCCAAAAACAAATGGAAAATTTATAGAAGTTCCGGTGGTTATCAATGAGTAAGTATTTAGATTTAACGATTCCAGAAATTCATGAATTATATGTAAAAAAAGAATTGACACCAAGTATTCTTTTAGAGGAAGTTTTTGAAAGAATCAAGGCAAGAAAAAGCTTAAATTGTCTCATCACTTGTTGTCAAGAAGAAGCCTTAGAAAGAGCTAGAGAACTTGAAAAAGAAGAAGTAGGTGGACTACTTTGGGGGATTCCTATTTTGATAAAAGACAATATTGTTACCAAAGGCATTCGCACTACTTGTGCTTCTAAAATGCTAGAGAATTTTATTCCGATTTATGATGCTTTTGTGGTAGAAAAAATCAAAAAGGCAGGCATGATTCTTGTGGGAAAAACCAATATGGATGAGTTTGCAATGGGTTCAACCAGTGAAACTTCCTATTTTGGTCCACCGAAGAACCCTTGGAATGAAGCATATATTACAGGAGGATCGAGTGGAGGAAATGCCTCTGCGATTGCGGCAAGGATTGTGCCTCTTTCCATTGGAAGTGATACAGGTGGTTCTATTAGACAACCTGCTAGTTACACAGGTATAGTGGGTATGAAACCAACTTATGGACGTGTTTCTCGTTATGGGTTAATTGCTTTTGCTTCCAGTTTGGATCAAATAGGTCCCATGACAAGAACGGTCTATGAAAATGCACTTCTTTTAAATGCCATCGCAGGTAAAGACCAAAATGATTTAACGAGTTCTAGTAAGGAAGTGGAAGATTATACAGCTTTGATTGGAAAAGATGTACGAGATTTAAAAATTGGAATTCCTTCTTATTTGGTGAGTGATGTAGTAAGTAAGGAAGTGAGCGAAGTTTTCAATCACGTCGTGAATCTTCTAAAAAAGAATGGCAATACTGTTGAACTGGTAGATATTTCTTATTTAAAACATGCCGTTTCGCTTTATCAAATCATTGCTATGGGAGAAGCAAGTAGCAATCTAGCTCGCTTTGATGGGGTTCGTTATGGGTATAGAACCGAAAATCCTGAAACAATCGATGCTTTATATGAAAAGACAAGAAGTGAAGGATTTGGAGAAGAAGTGAAGAGTCGTATTATGGTTGGTTCGAGTCTGCTTTCAGGAAAGAATGCAAAACTTTATTATGATAAAGCACTTTCTATTCGAGATGATATGCGAGAAAGTTTTCTTGCATCCTTTCAAAAATATGATTTATTAATTGCACCGACGACAACAACGCCAGCTTATCAATTAGGGGAAGTTATGAAAGATCCTTTAAAAACCTTTATGGATGATATATTAGTCATTCCTGCCAATATGGCAGGTCTTCCAGCTATGAATCTTCCTGCAGGATTTAATCAAAATCATCTTCCAATTGGTATGCAGATTATCGGGGCTCCTTTTGGGGAAGCAAAGATGTATCAGCTTGCAAGTTTTCTTGAAAAAGAACTAAATCTTGATCTTGAAGGAGGAAGAAAATGACAAAATATGAAGCAACAATTGGCATTGAAGTCCATGTAGAAGTGAAAACAAAAAGTAAAATTTTCTCATCCAGTGAAAATGGTTACGGAAAAGATGCAAATTCTTCTTGTACCGTCGTTGACTTGGGATATCCTGGGACGCTTCCAACGTTAAATGAAGAAGTCATTCTTCAAGGGATTCGTGCTGTTCACTTGACACATTGTACATTAACAAGAAAAATGCATTTTGATAGGAAGAATTATTTTTATCCAGATAATCCAAAGAATTACCAAATTACACAGAATCGAACACCCATTGGCCAAAATGGCTATTTGGAAATTGAAACGAGCGAAGGCCCTAAAAAAATTGAAATTCTCGAGATGCACTTAGAAGAAGATACTTGTAAAAGTTCCCATAAGGGAAGGGTGAGTCTTCTTGATTTTAATCGAGCCGGAGTTCCTTTAATTGAGATTGTTTCAAAACCTTGTATGCATACCAAAGAAGAGGCCATGCTTTATCTTGAAAAACTCAAAGAGACATTCTTTTATGGAAACATCAGTGATTGTAAGATGGAAGAAGGAAGTATGCGCTGTGATGTGAATGTTTCTATCGCACCAAAAGAAAGTAAAACTTTAGGGGTAAAATGCGAAATTAAAAACATAGGATCCATTCGAAATGTTGGAATTGCAATTGAAAAGGAGATTGCAAGACAGGAAGAGGTCTTAGAACAAGGGCAAGTTTTGAAAGAACAGACTCGAAGATTTGATGATCAATTAAATGATACAGTTTTAATGCGTGTGAAAGAAACGGGAAATGATTATCGTTATTTCCCAGAACCAGATATTCCTTTTGTATTCTTAGAAGAGGAACAAATTCAAGAAGCGCTTGCTACACTTCCCATGATGCCTGATGAAAGAAGAATTCTTTACCAAAAGAAAGGAATGAGTAAGCTTCACATTGAAAAAATTCTTGCCAACAGAAGTCTTTCGGACTACCTAAATACTTTCCTAGATACCAACATCAACTTCGTAACAGCTGCTAATTTACTGCTTGGAGATATTTCCTCTTATTTAAATAAAAATTTTAAGAAATTAGAACAGACGAAACTAACGCGAGAAAAGTTTATCGATTTGTTACAAAAATTAGAAGAAGGAGCACTTTCCAATAAAAATGTGAAAGAGATTTTAGAAGACGTATTAGAAAAAGAGATTTCTATTCCAGAAATTATGAAGGAAAAGAAAATTCAAAACATTACCGATGTTTCTTTTGTAGAAGAAATTATTCAAAAGGTGCTTGATGAAAACACGCAAAGTGTGTTAGATTATAAAGAAGGAAAAGATCGTGCTCTAAAATACTTGATGGGTCAAGTCATGAAGGAAACAAAGGGTGCGGTAAATCCCAAAATAGCCAATGAAAAGCTAGTTGAATACTTACAAAAACGATAGGGGGATTTAATATGGATTGGCAAGAGAAAAGAGAATTAAAAAAGAAATTAGCCTATGGAAATCCAATAAAAAAAAGAATTATTGATTTGGATTTTGCCTTTTTAAAAACCAAAAATTTGTCTTCCCAACAAGCATTACTTTCTCATATTTCCTATTTATATGAGGGAGACAAGTATGAAGAAAAGGCGATTGCACTTTATCAGCAAAAGAAGAAGTTACTGTGCGAAAGAAAAGATATTGTAGAAAGTATGGATGACTATCTTAAGTCTTCTGCGCCAAATGAAGAGAGCTTAGAGGAAATAGCATACATGTTAACGCTGGTAGAAGAAAATCCTAGCATAGCACCTCTTCTAAATAAAAAGATATTGCCACGTTTATATGCGAAAAAACTGGTTCATAATGAAGCTTGGAAAAAGGTAGTGGTAGATCGGTTAACTACTGATAGAAGTTTTGGTTCAGCACAAGTTCATTCTATTGTAGAATTAGATGAACAGCATTTCCTAAATAATACTTTACTTTTAGATGTCATTTTTTATAGCGCACCAGTATTGGAACACTTAAAATCTTATCTTTCTAATTTTTC
>CANQVB010000062.1 GCA_947627225.1 uncultured Bacilli bacterium | reverse complement strand
CACTCCTGGTCATGTCGATTTTTCTTATGAAGTTTCAAGAAGTCTTGCTGCTTGTGAAGGTGCACTTTTAATTGTAGATGCTACCCAAGGCGTAGAAGCTCAAACACTTGCGAACCTTTATTTAGCACTTGAAAATCATTTGGTTGTGCTTCCTGTCATCAATAAAATCGACTTAAAAAGTGCGAACGTTGAAAAAGTCAAAGAAGAACTTGTTGCTTTGGGATTTGATGAAGATGAAATCTTAAAAGTCAGTGCCAAAACAGGGGAGGGCATCGATGCTTTGATGGAGGCGATTCTTGCTAAGATTCCTGCACCGAAAGGGAATCGAGAAAAACCGCTTTCTGCTTTGATTTTTGATAGTCATTATGATTCTTATCGGGGTGTTGGAATTTCTGTTCGAATTATGGATGGTGTTTTGAAAAAAGGGGATACCATTTATATGATGGATACCAAAGCAAGTTATGAAGTCACATCTCTTTGGATTCATACCCCCAAAGAAAAGGAAGTAGATGTGCTAGAAACAGGAGAAGTTGGGGTGATCTATGCTTCTATTAAAAGCATTGAAGATGTTCATGTGGGTGATACACTGACGTTATTAAAAAATCCTTGTTCCAAAGCATTGCCTGGATATAAACGAGTTAAAAGTATGGTCTATTCTGGAATTTATCCACTGGATGCGTCTCGCTTTGAGGAACTGCGAGAAGCCCTTCAGAAGCTCAAATTAAATGATGCTGCCCTTACGTTTGAACCGGAGACTTCTTTAGCACTTGGATTTGGGTTTCGTTGTGGTTTTTTAGGTCTTTTACATATGGAGATTATAGAAGAGCGAATTAAACGAGAAGCAGGAATTGATATTATCGCAACCAATCCTTCTGTTGTTTATCAGTGTCTTCTTACCAACCATGAAGAAGTTTGGGTAGATGCTCCTTATAAAATGAAAGATCGCTCCCTTATTTCTGAGATTCGAGAACCTATTGTAAAAGCTTCGATTTATACACCCAAAGACTATATTGGAGATGTGATGAAATTAGTTCAGGAAAAAAGAGGAAAATTTTTAAACCTTTCTTATTTAGACCAGGAAAGAGTTGTTTTAGAATACGATTTACCGCTTGCTGAAATTGTCTTTGATTTTTTTGATAAGCTGAAGTCTTCTACCAAGGGCTATGCTTCTTTTGATTATGAATTTAAAGGGTTTGTTCCTGCCAATCTTGTGAAAGTCGATATTTTAATCAATAAAGAACCTGTCGATGCACTTTCGTTTATCTTGCATCAAGATTTTGCATATCAAAGGGGAAGAAAGATTGTAGAACGTCTTCAAAAATTAATTCCAAGACAGTTATTTGAAATTCCAATTCAAGCATGTATTGGAAATAAAGTGATTGCAAGATGTGATATCAAAGCCCTTCGTAAAGATGTGCTTGCTAAGTGTTATGGAGGGGATATTACAAGAAAGAAAAAACTTCTTGAAAAACAAAAAGAAGGCAAGAAACGCATGAAGCAAATTGGAAATGTAGAACTGCCACAGGAAGCTTTTATGAGTGTGTTGAAGATGGATGATGAAGGATAAAAAGATGAAAAAAGAAGTTTCCGTCTATATTCACATTCCCTTCTGTAAAAAAATATGCCCTTACTGTGATTTTTGTAAAGTGTTTTATGAAGAAAAGCTCATCGATCGGTATCTAACTTGCTTGGAAAAGGAAATCAAGAAGTATTATCAAAACGAAGTCGCTGAAACCATTTATATTGGTGGTGGGACTCCTTCTTGTTTGAAAGAAAGACACCTGATACGTCTTTTTCAAATACTTACGTGTTTTCGGAAGAAAACGGAAACAGAGTATACCATGGAATGCAACATAGAAGACTTAACACAAGAAAAAATTGCTTTAATGAAAACATATGGAGTCAATCGTATCAGTGTAGGGGTCCAAACGAGCATTCCAAGATTACAAAAGCAAATTGGAAGAGTTGTTTCTAAAGATACCATCAAGAAGAATCTTTCTTTGCTTTCAAAGGCAGGTTTTTCCAATGTAAATGTTGATTTGATGTATGCTTTCCCTTTTGAAACAGTGCAAGAACTAGAAGAAGATCTCGCTTTTTTTAAAACCTTGCCTGTTTCACATATTTCGACATATTCCTTACAGATAGAACCACATACAGTGTTTTCTTTCAAAAACATTTCGCCTATTTCGACTGATTTGGACCGAAAGATGTACGATTTACTTTGTAAAACGTTAAAAGAAGCAGGCTATATGCATTACGAAATTAGTAATTTTGCAAAACCAGGTTTTGCGTCGAAACACAATTTAGCTTATTGGAATAACAAAGAGTATTACGGTTTTGGGGCAGGGGCTAGTTTTTACCGAAATGGAGTAAGAGGGACACATTCTAAGAGTATTTATCATTATTTTAACGAAAAAGAACCAATTTCTCTAGAAGTGTTAACGAAAGAAGATGAGATGGATTATTTTGTCTTGTTAGGACTTAGGAAGAAGGAAGGAATTTCTAAGGATACATTTTTTTCTTTGTATCAAGAGCCACTTGAAAAGGTGTATTCTTATTCTGCTTTAATAGAACAAGGGTTCCTAGAGGAAAAGGACAGTTTTTTGAAGATAAAAGAGGAATACTTTTATGTGATGAATGCGATTCTTGTAAAATTATTAGCGACTCGAAAAAACGGATAAAAAGCTTGCAAACGTTTGTTTTGTTTTGTATACTAGAATTAGAAGTGAGGTAGTTATGAATATAGAGGTTATTTTTAAAACAGAATTATCTTATTTTAAGAATGAAAAGATTAGAAAGGATGCCATTTATTTACTTTCTTTGTTGCCAGCATACTTTTTCAAAGAGCCAGCATCTTCTACTGGAAAGTATCATCCGAAATATAGTTTAGGAGAAGGAGGTCTTTTACGGCATACAAAAGCAGCGGTACGTTTTGCTTATGAACTTTTTGAAGATCCTGTTTTTGGTAGTGTATATAAAGATGATGAAAAAGAGATTCTTTTACTTGCACTGCTACTACATGATGGCTTTAAAAAAGGAATCGTGGAAGAAAAATATACTCGTTTTGATCATCCTTTGGTTGCCGTTTCCATTCTTGAAAAACATCGTGATAAACTCGAAATGGATGATCATTTATTCCAAATTTTAACTAGTTCTATTGCCACGCACATGGGTCCTTGGACAACAGATTATTTTGGAAATGAGGTCTTAGAAAAACCTAAGAGCAAATATCAAAAATTTGTGCATATGTGTGATTATCTTGCAAGTCGAAAATGCTTTCTTTTAGAATTTGATGAAAACAATGAAATTATAGGAGCGTAAGTGTAGCTATGAAACAGGGTAAATTGATTGTGATTGAAGGATGCGAGGAAATTGGAAAGGAAACACAAAGTAAGTTACTTGTAGAATCCCTTTTAAAACGGAATATTCCTGCGATAGAGTTTTCTTTTCCGAATTATGAAAGTCCAACTGGAAAAATCTTTAGAGATTGTGTTCTGGGAAAAAATGGAAATTCCTATTTTCAAGAAGGATATCAGAAAATAGATCCAAAGGTAGTCTGTCTATATACAGCAGCTGATCGCAAATATAATTTAAAAGAAATCAATCAGTATTTAGAAAGAGGTTATGTTGTAGTATTAAATCGTTATACGAGTTCTAATATGGCAAATCAGGGAAGTAAAATTTCAGATAGTAATGAACGTTTCTATATGTATCAGTGGATTGATCGATTAGAGTATTGGCTTTTACAACTTCCAAAACCAGACCAAACCATTCTTTTGAAGGTTCCTCTTTCTTTTTTTGCATCCGAAAATCAAAAAAGAACGGCAGAAGCTTATCAAGAACTTTCCGAAATATATAACTGGAATGTCATAGAGTGTGTAGAAGATGCAAGAAGGAAAACAATAGAGGAAGTACATCAAGAAATTTTAAAGTTTTGTGAATTTTAAAAATATAGTGGCAAAGAGGATAGAATATTTGCGAAAAGGAGGAAATAGCCTTCTTTTTTCATAGAATTCTCGAATGAATTTTGCATTTTCCTACTTTGCA
>CANQVB010000061.1 GCA_947627225.1 uncultured Bacilli bacterium | reverse complement strand
CCATCAAAGTTGATTCAACAACACCAGCGACATTTAATGCAGACAGTTTAGCAATTAGTAATCAAATTAGTGCAATCCTAGAGACAAAATATAAAACCAATACATACATAACACAACTGGTACAAGAAGGAAAACTAGATTACAGTAAAGTGAATGAAGTGAAGTAGCAAAGATGATAGAAAGGGGAGAATGCTATGAATAATATCTTAGTTGGAATTAAAAAATTTCTATCCAACAAAAACACAGTAACAGTGGTCGGAGTTTTATTGGCAGTCGTGGTATTATACGTCGGATATAACTGGCGTGTAAATCAAGCCATTACGCCAATTACAATTCCTTATGCCATACAAACAATTTCACCAGGAGAGCAAATTACAGAAGACAAAATTGGAACGACAGAAGTTCCACCATCTATGTTGCAGGGAGATGTTTTACGGAGTGTAGCACAGGTCGTCGATCAATATGCGGCAAGTGACAGTGTCATTCCTGAAGGAAGTCTTTTCTATGAAAGGAGTGTTGTTCCAAAAGATCAACTTGCTGCAAGTATTATTATGGACTATCCAAAAGGTTATGTGCTTTATAACTTTCCTGTTGATATGGAAAGTACTTATGGAAACTCTATTTTTCCAGGAAACTATATTGATATCTATTTAAAGGCCATTAATAGAGCAGATGCCAATGGTCAAGTTACACAAGATAAAATTATGGTAGGAAAATTAGTAGAGAATGTAAAAGTATTGGCAGTTAAGGATTCGAATGGAAATAATGTGTTTGCGAATCTCGATGAACAATCAACGCCATCACAAATTATCTTTGCCGTTCCAGAAGAGATGCATATTTTGCTTCGTAAAGCAAGCTATTTACGAGTTTATGAAACTTCCTTAATTCCAGTTCCAACTTCAGAAAGTTTGGAGGAAAAACCAGGAGAAGTTACCATTTCAAGTAATGATCTTAGAAATTGGATCAATACAAATACGGCAATGACAGATACTGAGTTAGCTGGAACAAGTTAGAAAAAGGGAGTGTGAACTCGATGAACGATCAGATTTTTGATAAATTAGATTTTGGTCCATTGAAACCACTCTTAGAAGATGATGACATTACCGATATTTCCTATTGCAATAAAGGACAGGTTTGGATTCGTTCTTTAACGCAAGGTTCAAAACGAATTGAAGTAGCTGGCTTAGATGATCCTTTTATGGAACGTCTTGCTTTTCAATGTTCCAATGTAATGGGGACCACATTTAATAATGCAAAACCTTTTTTGGATGCTGAGAGTACAGAACTTCGTTTGAACTTTGTCCATGATTCTATTGCAACCAATGGACTTGCTTGTGTCATTCGTAAAACACCGGCAAAGATTCGACTTGAAAAAGAAAAATTGTTGAAAGAGGATTATTTCACAGCGAATATTCATGATATTCTCATTAAATGTGTAGAAGGACATTGTAATATCATCGTCTGTGGAGAGACTGGTTCTGGTAAAACAGAATTTGTAAAATACCTGGCTGCACATACGAAGGAAGATGAAAAAGTCATTACCATTGAAGATACGCTAGAGCTACATTTGGATCGTATTTTTCCACACCGTGATATTGTGGCTATGAAGACCAATAACGTAGCCAGTTATTCCGAAGTTTTAGTCACTTGTATGCGACAAAATCCAAAATGGATTTTACTTTCCGAAGTTCGTTCTGCAGAAGCAGTTACAGCCGTTCGAAATTCTATTTCGTCAGGACATAATATTCTCTCTACGATTCATGCAGATAAAGCAAGTGCGATTCCATATCGACTTTATAGTCTTCTTGAAAGTGATATCGAAGTAGATCAATTCTTAAATACAATTTATCGTTATATTCAATTAGGGGTTCATATTAAAGCATATTACAGTAAAGAACGGGGAAAATTTCACCGTGAAGTAGATGAGGTTGTTGAATTTTATGTGGATGAGAATAATGAGCCACAAAGTCATATTCTTTATCAAAAAATGTTTGGAAAAGATCCTGTTCAAAATGCACCAAGTGCGCATTTAACTGAATATTT
Organism: uncultured Bacilli bacterium; assembly: GCA_947627225.1. Classification (GTDB taxonomy): domain Bacteria; phylum Bacillota_I; class Bacilli_A; order RF39; family UBA660; genus CANQVB01. Next base: position 2,231 of record CANQVB010000061.1, on the reverse strand, counting down.
AGCCAATCAAAATATTTCTTTAGATGGCTTAGTAGCAACAGGAGATTCTATGGAAAATATGAATCAGGAGCTTGAAAAGATGGAGAAAAATACGGAGCTAGCTTCTTTACAAGCAGAAGAAAAGAATGAGGTGCCTAATTTACCACAAGAAAATATAGCGAGTGTGGCATCACCCAAAGAAGTATCTTCTATTCCACTTCCCAATATTCCTGTTGTAGGACAGCCTCCTAGTATTGCAAAGGCTGACATTTCAGTACCCAATGTGACACCAATCGGAAACGATTCTAGTGGACTTGTAAGACCACAAGTTCCTCAAGCATCCGTGCAGGTAACACCTCAGGTGGCATCTCCAACACCTATTTCAATGCCACCACCAGCAATTCCATCCTTTGATGGAATGCAAAACATGTAGAAAGGAGGAGAAAGAATGGTTCTATTTTTACTTTTATTTATTGCAGTTGTTGTGCTTCTTTATCGAAATTATAAAGGCGAAAATGTATATAAATATATCACACAACAAGTGAGTGCTGTTTATAATCGCTTTGCCCCATATTCCTTTAAAGTCGTTCGTGAAAAAACGAAAGAGTTGGGACAAGAGTATACAGCAAGACAGTATACAGTTCAAGTTTTAGTATTTTCCATTTTTGCAGCCGTTGTTTCTTACCTTTATTTCTACAATATCTTTGTGTCAGTTCTTTATGTAATTGCTACGATTGCAGCGATTCCATATCTTGCCTTTTTACGCTGTAAAAGGGTCTATAGTGAGTATATTTTTGAATTAATTCAAGTCTATACCACCAATACCATTATGGAATTTGCAACCACGCAATCTTTTGTAAGAAGTCTAGAAGGTGTAAGAGATTCAGGAGTGTTGGAAGATCCTGTTTTATCCGATGTTAATACCATGATAGAAATGGCTTATCAAAATGGAAGTATTGATGAAGCTCTTAGCTTTATGAGTAACAAATATCCTTATTATATTGTAAAAAATATGCACCAGCTATTCCTGCAAATTACAAAAGAAGGTGCCCAAGATGCAGGAGAGAGTTTGGATAATATGCAACTCGATATCGATATGCTTGTTGAAAGCGTTTATCGTGACCGTATTGAAAGAGCATCTTTCCACAAATCGTTCTTAAAATTTGGAGTGATGCTTTATTTAATGGTGTTGTTGGTGCAGTATTTACTTGGAAATGAGACGTATATTCAAATGTTAGATATGTGGTATGTACAAGTTCTCCTCCATTTAGTGTTAATTGTCAATAGTTACTTCCTCATAAAAGGTGAAAAATACTATAACGAGAATGTGGGGGTGGAATAGATGGAAATTGTTATTGTTGGTGCAGTAATTCTCTTTGTTTTAATTTATAATAAAACAATTGATTCTCATCAATTTTTAGAAGATAATGTCAAATATTTTCAAGCATTAAGAGAAGATGATTATAACTTTTTAGTTTATGCAAAATATGGCGAAGAAGTGGATCCGGATACCTTATTTCGTAAAAGAGTTTTAAATGCTGGAATTGTAGCCATTGCATTTCTCTTCTTATTTTTAGATGATTTATCACTTTTAAATATTGTGTTGGCACTTGTGATTGGATTTGGAATGTTTAAACTTCCATATATGAGTTTAAAAAATTTTTATAAAGCTCATTTGCATGAAATTGACATAATGTTGCCATACTATTTAAAGAGTTTAGAGATTTTGGTACAACATTATACTGTTCCTGTTGCAATTGGAAAAAGTATCGATGATGCGCCAGATATTTTTAAACCAGGTTTAAGAGTGATGATTGAAAAAATCAATGCTGGAGATTCTTCCATTGATCCATACATGGAATTTGCCAATACCTATAATGTTCGTGATTCTATGCGTATGATGCGTCTTTTGTATCGTCTTGGAATTGGGTCTCAAGAGAAGAAAAAAGAAAGACTTTTGATGTTTTCAAGAACCGTTTCCAACTTGCAAAATAAAGCAAGAGAAACCAAATACAAAGAGCGCTTGAATCATATGGAAAGTCAAACCATGATCATGCTTGTTGTAACAGGAATTGGTGTCATGCTCTTAATTTTAATTGCAATGCTTATCATGATGTAAAGACTTGTCAATTTTTATAAAAAATAATGCATAAAATTGTAAATATGTTATAATCAAATTATACGAAGATAGGAAAGGAGTGAAGTATAAAATATGAAAGCAGCTACAGGTGAATTAAACTTAACAGTCATTA
>CANQVB010000060.1 GCA_947627225.1 uncultured Bacilli bacterium | reverse complement strand
CGTTTAAAATTGATACAAACAAGGGAGAATACGGTTTATGGACAGACAAGGGCTTTGATGTAAGACTAAAATGTGATTACCATAATATATACAACGGATTTACAGATTCTACTTCTGGAAAATGGTGGCTTGCAACTCCTGGCTATTGGCACTCTAGTAATGTATTAATGGTAGATGCTGGACGAGGTGATGGTGCGATAAATTACGACATATCAGAGCGTGAATACGGAGTTCGTCCTATAGTTTGTTATCCAAAATCTGACTTCCATTATGAATTAAAGAATGATAGAGAAGGAACTGCTGAAAGTATGCTTGGAAGTAAAGGAGCAAATAAATATTATGGCAAAAAAGTAACAGGATATAAAGATGATCTAGGAGTAGGATGGGAGATATTCTACTCAGATGGCAATAATATATATTTAATAGCTGATGATTATATACCAACAGAATTAGCTGCAACAACTCCAAGTGGAATTTCTCCAAAACATACCTCAAATAGCTATGCAAGAAATCTTGATTTTACAGACATAGTGAATGGAACAGATTATACAGGAGCAGCAAGCATAATAAATTCAGATTTACAAAATTTAAATAAACAATTTTATGCGTATACGGGAAATTCTGCAAGTACAAATAATAATATGAAAGCAGTAGCCTACTTAATGGATACAGTTCAATGGAGTAAAACATCATTATATAATGATAAATATGCAGACTGGGTAATAGGCTCACCATCAATAGAGATGTTCCTTGATTCATATAATCAAAAGCATGGAACAAGTGATACTTATAAGTACAAAGTATCAGATGAAGATTATGGTCAAGCAATAGTTGGATATCAAATATATGATGGAAATACATGGGGTAGTTATCTGGCAGATAGTAATAAATATTTAGATAAAAATGATTTGCTTTATGTGATTCAAAACCAGACAAATGCCAGAGGAACATGGTTTGCTTCTCCATCAAGTGGTAGCAAACAACAATTAATTCGAATGACCTGTTATAACGGAAATATAGGTGGAAATGGTATTGATTCTAATGAAATAGGATTACGTCCAGTAGTCCGTCTAAATTCTGGAGTAGAGTTACAAAAAGAAGGAGACGGTTATAAAATTATAGAGTCAGAGGAAGGAACTGCTGGAAGCATGCTTGGAAATGAAGGTGCAAATAAATATTATGGAAAATCAGTAACAGGATATAAAGATGGCTTAGAAGTAGGGTGGAAAGTATTCTATTCAGATGGCAAAAATATATATCTAATTACAGATGATTATATATCAATGGATTTAGCGGCAACAACTGCAAGTGGAAAGAGTCTAATTCACGATTCGGATAATTCATATGCAAAATCTATGTATTTTTCAAATATTTTAGGAGATTATATAGGAGCAACTAATATAACAAATCCTGATTTAAAGAATTTAAATAAACAATTCTATGCATACGGAAATAACTCAAAAAGTACAAACCTAAATATGAAGGCAATAGCATATATGATGGATACAACGCAATGGAATAAGACATCACTATATAATGGAGAATATGCAGATTGGGTAATAGGTGGACCGACAGTAGAAATGTTTACGGATTCATATAATCAAAAGCATGGAACAAGTAATATATATAAATATAAAGTATCAGATAATGATTATGGTTATCCAACAAATGGATATCAGATATATAACGGAAAAGCATGGAGCTATGCTCTTCAAGATTCTAGTAAGATTTTTGATTCTAGTGATACACTTTACTTAATTAAAAATTCTAAAAATGCTGGTTCAATATGGCTTGCTTCTCCAAATGGGCGTGCGCGTTCTCACTTGGTGCGTGTGTTTAATAGTGGACAAATGTGTAATGGACAATACACAGACAAAGATCATGGACTTAGACCTATTGTGCGTTTAAAGGCTGATACTAAATTGATAGAAAATTCATCAAAAACAGGGTTCATGATTTCAAAATAAAATAGAAAATCTTATATTTTTGAATAGACAGAGCAATATTCATAAAAATTGTATCTAAAATAGAGGGCCGTTAGAAACATTGAAAGTTTCTAACGGCTCTAGTATATTTAGCAAATATTACAAATATATTACAGAAAAATTAAAATTTGTTGAAAATGCTTAAATTTATTGACTTTTTTATTGCGAATCTTGTATTATATAATTAGTTATTTATATAATATAAAAGAATATTAATTGACATGAAAGAAAGGGATAAAAATGTTCAAAAAAATGTTAATTATTAAACAAAATAAAGGTATTACAATAATGGCATTAATTATTGCAATTATAATTCTACTTATTCTTTCAGGAGTTCTTGTTACTGCATTGTCTGGTAATAATAGCATAGTAAAAAAATCTATAAAAGCAAGAGACTCTTATAATGCATCAACAATAGACGAACAGGTACAACTTGAAATAGCAAAAAGTTATGATAGTAAAGGATATTTAGATAGAGACCTGTTAAAAGAAAATCTGAAAAAACATTTAGGAATAGACATAGATGATATCGAGATAGATGAAGATGGAAATTGGTCATTCCCAGCAGGAGATATTGAAGTAACATTTGATCCTGAAGAAGGAACAACAGAACCAGAAGATAAAACACAAGATAGACCAATAACTGTATACTTCGCTTATTATTCATTGTCAGAAAGGGGACAGAAACAAGAAACTATACCAGTAACAGTAGTAGCAGGAGATAGTGATGCTAAAGTAAGTACGCCAAAATCAATAGATACAGAAATGATGATAAATGGACAAAAAATAACGGTAACGCCAAAAGGATGGTCAAAAAGTGAGGATGGTTCTACAGGAATAGTCAGCAGAAATGGCGAAGATTTTTATATAACAAAAAGAGATGATGGTAAAACATTTTACATGATATATACATATAAAGTAACAGCAACAGTACCAGATCAGAATGGAGATATGCAAGAAAAAGTTATACAAAAAGAGATAGGACCAAGTGGAAATGACTACAGACAAAAAGGAGATGAAGAATTAGATTTACCAGAAAAACCAAAAGCACCGAAAGGATGGGGAAAGGATGATGATGTAACGCTTAACCCAATGCCAGGAGGAGAATATGGAAATGGAGTCGAATTTGAAGGATGGGTTAAAAAGAATGAAATTATAGGTACAGAAGATGAATATAATGATGTAGATTTAGAAACAGATAAAGTACAAAATGGAGATGAATATTATCCAAAATTCAAGAGAACAATTAATATTGCACTTGATGTAAATGGAGGAGAAAGAGGAAATATACCAAATAGTTTAACTGGAGAAATGGTTGCAATAGGAAAGGATGTAATACAAAAAGCTCAAATAACAATACCAGAGGAAAAACCGGTAAGAGAAGGTTATGATTTAGTAGGATGGTATGACAAGAAATCAATAGAATATGGTCAAAAATATGAATGTGGACAAGAATATGATACATTTGAATATTCTATGACATTATATGCGATGTGGACAGACTCTGCAAAACCAACAGTAGAAATAGATCCAAATGGAAAAGAAGAATGGCAAAAAGAATGCTCAGTTAATGTAACAGTAGGAGATAATGAAGATGTAAAAGAATTAACTTTAAAATATCTATGGAATCAAGATGGAAAAACAGAACTTAATGAAGAATCATTTAAAAATGCAACAGAATTTACAACAAAAGAGCCAAATGAACAATCAAAAATAGTAGAAAAAATAGAATCACCAAAAACACCAGGAAACAATTGGTATCTATGGATATTTGCAAAAGATAAAGCGGGAAATATACAAATAACACATTCAAATGCATTCTGGATAGATAATGCACCACCACAAGATATAAGCAAAATGGATACAGTAAAAATTACAACAAACAGTATAGAAGTAGAAGCACAAGCAACAACAGATGAAGGTAGTGGAGTAGATAAATATCTATTTAGTATAAATACAGCACCAGAAGACTGGAAAGAGGTAAAAGCAGATAGCCTAAATGGAGGAAATCCAACATATACATTTACAGGATTAACTGCAGGACAAACGTATACAATAAAAGTAAGGGCAATAGACTATGCTTTAAATGAAACAAAAGAGCTAGAAATACAAAATGTACAAGTAAAAACAATGCCACAAGCATCTGGAATAACACTAAGCGTAAAAAAAGTTGCAGATGGTGGAAATGAATCAGATTGGGCAGATTATGCTACAACATGGATAAATAATAAACAAATAAAAATATATGCAACAAGACCAACAGATGTATCTGAAGATGAGTTTATACTACAATATAAAGCAGGAGAATCTGAATATACAGATTATACTGATACAGGAATAATAGTTGAAAACAACATGAATATCAAACTAAGAATAAAAGAAAAGGTAACTGATTCAAATGCCCAATATAGTAGTGATGAAAAAGAGATAACAATAGATCATTTAGATAGAGCAAAACCAAATGAACCTGTTCCAACATTTGAAAA
>CANQVB010000059.1 GCA_947627225.1 uncultured Bacilli bacterium | reverse complement strand
CCAGATTGACATTTTCTTATGACAAATTTAAAAATTAAGGAGTTAGTAAACTATCGACTATAATTTAAAATATAGAGTTTTAAAAGAATAAGCCTAAAAGTTATTCTACTTTATAATAAAAATGCCTTAAAACTGATTTTGGGGCTTAATTGAATATAGAAAATAATTAACTATTTATAGTTTTAAAAGCTATAGGTAGTTTTTTGTTTTCAAAAGAGATATGCAGAACCTCTATAAAAGTTCTTGGTGTGATGAGCCGATGCTATAAAGTTCATTCGTATTTGTGTTAAAGGTCTATTAATACAAGGTGCGTGAGTGAGAATTTAGAACACAGACTCACAATAATAAAAGAGTATTCGGTGGCAAAACTTGAAATGGATTTGTAATTGTAAAAAGTTTGGGCAAGTATGAACAAGGATGTAAATACATCAGCAATTGCAGTAGCAAATAGTCTACTTACTAGACCACCTATGAAACAAGGCGAACGACCGACGGTTTCTAAAACAGGTGTAATAATTCTCTTATTTGCATAAGGGATATTACACCTATTTCTACTTCGGCTCATTCCCTCTGGTTTCTATTTAGATTTGCCGTAGAGCGCGGAAGTTTGAAACCGAGCTAGGTTTCATAAAGAGTAAGAAAAAGATTATAAATCTTTCTTACTCTTTCTTTTGCAATAATGAATGTTATTGCAAACCTAACAAATGGTAAGTTCATTTGTTAGAAGAAAATCAAAAATGCTAACAGCAATTTTGATTTGGGTTGTAGGGCAACTGCCCTGCCACACTTACACTTTTAGCGACTAGCGTTAAAAAAGTGTTGTAGTGTGTTTACTGTACTTTTTTAGAAAGTACCATTTGAGCAAGTTCAAGGAAGAAATTTTATTCGTACTAGACACGAGCAAGGAGGTTATATATGAGTTATGCAATAATTAGAAATGCAAAATACAAAAAAGAAAATTTAATGGCTGTTTATCGCCATAATGAAAGAAAAAATAAAACTTATTCAAATAAAGATATTGATAGAACTAAAACATATTTAAATTATTCACTAAAAAATCCAGAATTTAATTATGTGAAAGAATTTGATAAAATAATTAAGAAATATGATTTAAAAGGACAAATAAAAACAGTAAGCAATATTGTTTGTGAATATATGATTACATCAGATAGTGATTTTTTCAAAAGAATAGGCGAAGAAGAAACAAAAAGATATTTTGCTACTGCATATAAATTTGTAAGTGAATATAAAGATTTAGGCGAAAAGTATATTTTATCTGCAAAAGTGCATTATGATGAGAAATCTCCTCATATGCACTTAATTTTTTTACCAGTTGTTCATACAACGGATAAAAAAGGAAATCCTATTGATAAACTTGCTTGTAGCGAATTTTGGAAAGCAAAAGATAGCTACAGACAGTTACAAAATGCTTTTTTTGAATATATGGTAGAAAATGGCTTTGATTTGCAACGAGGTTTACCAGAAGAAGAAACTGAAAGAATGCACTACACATTGAAAGAATATAAAAATATAACTAACTTTGAAAAAACAAAAGAACAACTACAAAATATAAAGCAAGAATTACCAGATGTACCAGATATTGCTGATATTCACATAAATAGATGGTCAAAGAAAAGAGATGAAGTAATTTTAGAAGAAATTATAAAACCCAAAGATAAGCTAATAAACGAATTGTACCATGATAATTTTTTAATGCAACAAGCATTATTAAGAAATACAAAACTTGTAGAAAAAGCTGAAAAATACCAAAAAGAAAGAGATGAAATAATGTCTGACAATAGAGATTTACATAATGAAGTTGAAAATATCAAGAAAGATTATGAAAAAAAGGAATTTGATTTGGAATGGAATTATAAAAATAAAATTAAGCATTTAGAAAAAGAAAATAGCCATTTGTACAAGATTATTGATAGATTTCACAAGACTATTGATAAATTTATAGAATGGATTTGTAATAAGTTTAATTTTGGAGATTCAAAAGAATTAGTCAAAAAGTTTGAAAATGAAACTCATACCCTTATTGACCCAGTAAAACAAATAGAACGTGAAGAAAAAGAGAAAGATTTTGACTTTGACATATAAAGGCAGGAATTAACCTGCCTAAACACTTTTTTCTTTACCGATATTTTTACATATATTTTCATTTAAATCTTTTGAATAATAATTAACTAAAATCTTTTCTTGTTCTTCGTTTTCATTTTTAGCAGGATAAACTTCATAAGCTGTTTTTATATAATCTGTAAATCCATAGTTGAAATAAATCTTTATATTGGTTGTTTCACAAGGTTCTACACCTAATGTTAGTTTTGAATATCCTCGTCTTTTTAAATCTTTTTCCATAAAATTATATAACTTTGAAAAATATTTTTTGCCTTGATATTCTTCTCTAGTTCTAAAAGCAGATAAATATGCTGTGTTGTCATTTACTAATCCATCGCTATTTTGAACATTTTCATTAGAAATAAATGCTGTTGCCTCTGAAATTACTATACCATTAAGTATTCCATAATACACTATTGTATTTCTATTTTGCATATCTTTAATAGCTTTTTCCTTCCAAATTTTCCAAGCATTATTATCTTTATGTATTTCGACTAAATAATTCCAATTTTGTTCCATTTCTTCTATTGTCGCAACCTTACAAATATACTCGTCCATTTATTTTCACGCTCCTTTTTAGTTTGTTATCTCCATATCGTTTTTATATAAATCAAACATTTTTATTTCATTTATACTTCGTACAACTTCTTTTTCTCCTAATTTCTTTTCTTCATCATCAATGCACTCAATACCAGTGGCTCTTTTTAAATTATATTCTAACCAACCAAATTTAGCCTTGTAATCAGCTTTTAAGCTTTCAGTATAGTCACTCAAATTTCCTCCGTTTTCTTTGTATGTATTTACAAAAAGTTTAAATTTCTCTTTATCAAAGTGTTCTTGACCACCACTCCAATTCCAAGCTGTATCAATCACTTCCATACTAGGATTAATAAGTCCAGAACTTTCCCAATCAATGAAAACAGGCTCATCTTTTTCATTCCAAAGTACATTTGGCAAATCCAAATCTCGATGACTAATAACCATATTCTTTGAAATAATATTCAGACTTTCGATTGCTTGTTTATCTAGCATACTAAATTTTTCTATATTTTGTGATAGCAAATCTTTAATCTGTTCGTTTTGTATTTTATCTCTATAAAATTTCCAATCAACTTCATTTGTATCGTAATAAGCTTTACACTCATTTTTTAAATTGTCAAAATTTATTTTATGAAGTTTTACAAGTTCTACAGCAACTTTTTTTACTTTATCAAGTGCCAATTCTTCATCTTCTATGGCTCGTCCTTCAAACCAATCAAACACTAAAAAATAATCATTTTCAACTTGTTGTAATACCTTTCCATCAAAAATTTTTGCTGGTAAGCAACTTACTCCATTTTCTTTCGCAATATTAGAAACTGTTTCTGCAAAAATATGATTACTTTTTGCATTTTCTCTTTTCATAACTTCTGGATTCAAATGCTTTATAGCAAAATTTCCCTCTGTAGTTTTTACTTTATACATTCGGTTTAACAAACCACCAAAAACTCGTACTGGATTTTCAAGCATTTTACCTAACTTACAATTTTTCAATAATTTTTCAATTGCTATATTTATTTCCAATTAAATCACTCCTGTCGTTTTACATTTCTTTATAAAAAATAATTTCTAAAGGTTCTTTCGGTAATAGTAATGATCCTCTATCAACATATCCAATTTTTCTATAAAAAAATTGTGCTTGTTCATTTGATAATGTTGAGGTCATAACACAACTATAGCCTTTTTTCTTCATCTCATCTTCCCAAAATCCGACTATTTGACTTCCATAACCTTTGTTTCTTTCTCCATCTAAAAAAAACAACATATTCATAAATGGAATGTTATCCCAAAACAAATTATATCTAAGCCATCCTACAAATTTATCACTTTCATACATTACAAATATTCTTTTTAAATTAATAGAATTTATCAATTCTTCTTGACTTATATGTTTATCATATTCTTTTAATAATTCTAAATCTTCTAAATTAGCATATCTAATCATATTTTTTATCTCCTATTATTCTAATATTTCTTCCATAAATTCATTGTTGTTATATGTAATTTTATAAGCATTCTTACTATTATTACTTTTTACAACTTTCATTTTACCATCAATAATCTCTAATGCAACACAATTTTCTAATGCAATTCCATCAAGTCCTGTTTCTTTAACTACATCATATAATTTATTTCTTGCATGCTCATCTTTTTGCTCATAATGTACACAATTTACAGCATTTATTATTCCAAGTCCTTCAATTAAATCATAGTTTATTTTAAACCAGCAATAACTTCCTGCACTTAATCCAGAACAAACAATTCCTTTATTGTATGCCTCAATTAATAATTTATCTACTCCAAGTTCTCTCCATTTTTCTAGCATAAATTTGGTATTTCCACCACCAACATAAATAATATCTGTGTTTAAGATAGTATTTTTTACTTCCCCCATATTTAGATTATCTTGTAATAAATCTAAATTTGAAACAATACAACCTAAATCTTCAAATATTTCTTTAATAACTAAAAAATAATTATAACTATTTGTAGATGCAGTACCAATAAAAAGAAGTTTTGGATTTTCTTTCTCTGATATTCTTACGATTTCTTCATCTATCTCTCTTGTTTCATAAGGCAATTTAATTCCATTTTTTACTCTTGGAATTTCTCCTCCACCAATACAAACTAATTTTCCCATAATCACACCGCCTAAATATATTTTCTAATTATTTCATATTCCTATCTTATTTATTTTCTTCTAAATATTTCTTATACAATTCATCCATTGAAGATATGTACTCTTGATCTTGTTTAACTCTAAATTTCTCATATTCACTATTTGCTTTTTCAATAGCTTGTTTATGCGATATAGTGCCAGAGTGTGTAAGTAAATTCTTTTTTCTAAATTTTAATAAATCGTCCGTTACATCTATCCATTTTTGCATTGTCATTAATTG
>CANQVB010000058.1 GCA_947627225.1 uncultured Bacilli bacterium | reverse complement strand
AGATTATTTATCGATTTAAAGTATTAGATAATACCAAGGCAAATTTAGAAAATATTTAATTTAATCACACATTTTCCATCGTCTATCAACCTAAAGTGTGTGATTAAATGATTTGCCGTAATTTCAAGGAAAAAAAAGAAAAAGATAACAAAATTTTCTTCCGGAGGTGGTGAAGGTGCGGAAGTCGTCTATGCCTTAAGAAATAATGATACGCTGGCTAGAAATATTTTAGAAGCAATTGGGAGCGAAGGGCAAGTTACTAGGAAATATTATCAAAGGCGTTTGCCAGAAAATCCAATGCAGGACTACTATTTTATAATCAGGGATACAGATCCTTTGGAATCTCTCTTACTAGAGTATGGATTTATTGACAACCCTAATGATCAAGTAAGACTGCAAAATGATTTGTTAAATTATGTAGAAGCGGTTGTACGTGCGGTTACAACATATGGAGGTTATACGTATCTGCCTCCTACAGGTAGTCAAGGAGAATACTACACTGTACAAAGTGGAGACAGTCTATGGAGTATAGCTAGAAAATTCGGTGTTACTGTTCAAGAGTTAAAAGATACAAATAACTTGTCTAGCGATACGCTTCGAATTGGTCAAGTGTTGAAGATTCCAAGAGAGGTAGAAACACCTAGTGAAGGACAAACCTATACGGTTAAACGAGGAGACAGTTTATGGAGCATTGCAAGAGATTTTGGAATTACAGTACAAGCCCTTAGAAATGCGAACAATCTAACAAGTGATACATTACAGATTGGACAAGTTTTAACGATTCCAGGAATGATTCCAGAAACAGGAGAACTGGATACATATATTGTAAAGCGAGGCGATAGTCTTTGGAGTATTGCAAGTGCCTTTAATACTTCAGTAAATGAATTGCGAAGACTGAATAATCTAACAACAGATGTCTTACAAATTGGACAAGTTTTACAAGTTCCAAGACAAGAAAGCATAACGCCTCCGACCGTAACTCCACCGACTAATTCTACTTACACTGTACAAAGTGGCGACAGTCTTTGGAGTATTGCAAGGGAATTTGGAATCAGTGTAGACGCTTTAAAAGAAGCAAATAACTTAACCAGTAATCTTCTATCAATTGGCCAGGTTCTGCAGATTCCAGGAAAAAATACTACCAATACAGTTTTCTATACTGTAAAACGAGGCGATAGTTTGTGGAGTATTGCAAGAGACTTCGGTGTCAGTGTCTCATCTATCCAAGAAGCCAACAATTTAACTAGCAGTTTACTTCAAATTGGAGAAGTGTTACAAATTCCAGTGTAATGAGTGAATTTCTGCCGAAAAAATATAAAAATTCCTTTCTTTTTATTGCTTTTTAAAAAGTTACATGCTATTCTTAATATGTAAGCAGAGTATGCTTAAAACAATAGGGAGGAGTATAGAAATGAAAAAAGTTGAATTAGTAGAAGCAGTTGCAGAAAGAGCTGGACTTACAAAAGCAGATGCAACACGTGCCCTTGATGCTACATTAGACGTAATCAAGGATGCTTTAGCAAAAGGAGATAAAGTACCACTAGTTGGTTTTGGAACATTTGGAGTTTCAAAAAGAGCAGCTCGTGAAGGACGTAATCCAAGAACTGGAGAAACTGTTAAGATTGCTGCAAGAAACGCTGTTTCATTCAAAGCAGGTTCTGCATTAAAAGACGCAGTAAACTAAAAAAGTCTAAAGCCTTAGGCTTTTTTTTTGCCCATTTTAGAGTATAATAAAAGAGGTGATATCATGAAGGAAACTGCATTTAAAATTCTAGAAGAGATTGAAAAGAATGGATATGAAGCCTATATTGTAGGAGGTTTTGTAAGAGATTATCTTTTGGGAATTTCTTCCAATGACATTGACATTACCACTTCAGCAACCCCTAAAGATTTATGTAATATTTTTAAAGATGCAATCCTTCCTAACACAGAGTATGGTTCGGTCACAATCATTGTCAATCAAATTCGTTTTGAAATCACCACCTATAGAAAAGAGTTTAATTATATCAACAATCGTCGGCCCGGAATGATAACATATATTCAAGATTTAAAAGAAGATTTGCTACGCAGAGATTTTACCATAAATACATTCTGCATGAATAAAAACGGTGAAATACTAGATCTTTTAAATGCAAAGAAAGCATTAAAGAATAGAGTCATCCAAACGGTTAAGCAAAGTGATAGGAGCTTTGAAGAGGATGCCTTGCGTATTTTAAGAGCCATCCGATTTGCTACAATTTTAGATTTTTCTTTGAGTGATGAAATAGAAAAAGCAATCTTTGAAAAGAAAGGACTCCTCCGTACTTTATCAAAAGAAAGAAAAAAAGAAGAACTGGATAAGATTTTTTCATCATCCAATGCGAAAAAGGGGATTGAACTGCTTACCTTCTTTGGCTTAGACATCGTGCTTGAGCTTCCTAAATTAAAAGAAATTAAGTATGTCTCACAAAGTATTGGGATTTGGGCCTTTTTAGATGTTGACACGAAATACCCCTTTTCTAAAAATGAGAAAGATTTGATGAAAAGCATTCGACAAGCCAGCAAAAATGTATTTGCTCCGCTTTCACTTTATAAAAACGGTCTTTATGTAAGCAGTGTCGCAGGAGAAATGCAAGGAATTTCTAAAAAGGAAATTATTAGACGATATGATTGTTTACCGATTAAGCATCAAAAAGAACTTGCTATTAAAGGGAAGGACATTTTAGAAACATTTAAGAAAAAACCAGGACCTTATTTGAATGAGTGGCTGAGTATTTTAGAAAAAGAAGTAGTTTTAGGACATCTACCCAATGAGAAGGAAGCCTTACTTCTTTATTGTCTAAAACATCAATCTATGGTAGGATAACAAAAAGAAAAGGTGATAAGATGAATCAGGAAAAATTAGATGATATTCTTTTTAAACAAAAAAGTATACAAATTCCATATTTTATGCTGGGATTACGTTCCAAATGGAAATTAGAATATCCTGAATTTATAATGTTGATGTACCTGAAGGATAGGGGAAAACACTTTCCTTTTAATCCAAAAGAAATAGAAAATGAATTGTCTCTTCCTTTAAAAGAAGTGATGAAATTGATAGGGAATTTACAGGATGTGCATCTTCTTCACATGGAAACAGTGAAAAATGAAAAGGGTATGGTAGAAGATTTTCTTTGCCTAGAAGATTTTTACCACAGATACACGGAAAGTATAGTAGAAGAAATTAAGAAAAAAGATATTTCAAACAGTGGAGTATATGAACTGATTGAAAAAGAATTTGGAAGGACGTTGAGTCCTATGGAAGTAGAAATCATACGAGCTTGGTTGGAAGATGGATTTCATGAAGAATTGATAGAGGAAGCCCTGAAAGAAGCTACATTTAATGGCGTTTCTAATCTTCGTTATATCGATAAAATTTTATATGAGTGGAATAAAAAAGGAATTCATACAAAGCAAGAAGTAGAACAGAAAAGACTCCATCATAAAAAACAAGAAAAAGAAACCGCTGAGGTTTTTGAATATAATTGGTATGAGGATGATGAAATTGATGAGTGAGAAAGTAAAGAAAATTGAAGACTACTTGGATTGCCTGTTTCCGAATCCGCAGTGTGAATTAATTTATCACAGCGACTGGGAATTGCTTCTTGCTGTTGTATTGAGTGCACAGACCACAGATAAAAGAGTAAATGGTGTAACGCCCATTCTATTTACAAAGTATCCCACATTAGAGGCTTTAAAAGATGCAGAAATCAAAGATTTGGAGCACATTTTAAGACCCATTGGTTCTTTTCGTAAAAAAGCACAATATGTAAAAGAAATTGCTACCATAATCGAGACAAAATATCATGGGAAAATGCCCCAAACAAGAGAAGAATTAGAAACATTACCTGGTGTTGGGAGAAAAACGGTGAATGTTGTTTTATCTGAATTGTATCAATATCCTGCCATTGCAGTAGATACCCACGTAGAACGAATTAGTAAAAGGCTTTCTTTAGCCAACTTAGATGATACACCTTTGGATGTAGAAAAGAAATTAATGCGGAAGTTCGAGAAAAACAGTTGGGGAAAAAGACATTTGCAACTGGTTCTTTTTGGAAGATACTATTGTAAAGCCGTAAAACCTATGTGCGAAAATTGTTCGTTGCAAGCAATTTGCAGGGAGCAGAAAGTAAAATACAAGAAAGTCAAATCGAAATAAAAAGAATTCAGTTTACGGCTGAATTCTTTTTAAGGTATAATTTCTGTTTCTGAATCCGGTTCTCCACCACCAGAACTATCCTCTAATACAGTCACTGTGATGACCCCACTTGTTCTGGTTTCTCCTTGATAAGTAAAGGTGAATTTTACATTATGCGTTCCACTTTCTAGAACCGTGTTGAAATCCATATTGACTCCATCAACACTAATAGCAGTAATTGTCACAGTAACAGGAGTTTTATTCTCTTTTACAGTTACTTTATTTTTTAGCTCTCCAACAGTTGTACCTGCGTTTACTGTTATGGTTGCTGGTCCAATCGTTAAATTTGCTTTTGGTTTCGATAAGGTATAAGTAGCAGGTTCACTTTGGTTTCCACTATATTTCTGGAAAGTAGCAACAACTTTATATGTTCCATAAGGGTTTGTTGTATTCATAGTATAACTTGTTTTGGTAGTAAATCCGAGCAAGGTATCTCCAAAGTATACATTGTAACCAAAGGAACCATAATTTTCATTGACATCACCAGAATCTACTGCATCCCATGTAATAGTTGCTTTTCCAGAAGAATAACTGACTGTAAGTCCTGTTGGTGTAGGAAGTTTACTATCTGAAGTTTTCTTAGGCTCATGTCCTTTTTTAAAGTATTCTAAATTTCCTCCAATTTCAATACCAACAACACTATCAGGTGCTTTGAATTGCTCTTTATTTTGCTCGAAAACAGCATCCGCTAACGCTCTAAACAGTCGATCTTTTTGGTTGGAACAAGCAATATTATGACAGTAATATCCATCTCTTGCTGTATCTGCTTCTGGGTATCCATACCACATTCCTATAATTGTTTTAGGGGTATATCCAACAACCCAAGAATCACGAATTGCATCATCACTCATGCCATAAGTAGCGCGTTGATTTTCATCCCAGTTTGTAGTACCCGTTTTTGCAGCAACGCCTGCAATAGGACTTCCATAAATAGAAACATTTTGTAGAATACTAGAAATCATGAAAGCAGTCGCATCACTCATGACTTCACGTTTTATTTCTTTATGTTTTACTTCTTTGCCATCACTGCGATAAATAAATCGTTCTACAGAATAAGGTTCATAATAAGTACCACCATTTGAGAAAGCCGCATAAGCAGCACTTAATTCC
>CANQVB010000057.1 GCA_947627225.1 uncultured Bacilli bacterium | reverse complement strand
CCTATACCAATTATACCATTTTTCCAATAAAAAAGTAAGGTTTGTAAGCTTAATTTAGGTACAATAAGCAACCTTACGCTTTTATTATAATATATTTTTAGAAATTTAAAAAGACTGTTTTCATTTGAGTTTCGGTATTTTTTTTACAACAGTTGCAAAATTAGTCAATAAATATCAATAGAATGCAATAAAGACAAATTGTTTAGTATCCATAACATTTTTTTATTGCTATTTCAATAATTCTATAAAATTTTACCGGAATTCAAATGTTTTCAAATTCTCATTTGTCAACAGTCTGAAAATAGTACTCTAAAAAAGAATACTATTTTTTCATGTTCTGTTTTGCTTGATAGAGTTTATATTGCAGTTTATCGATGGGTAGAATAAATTCTCCTAAAAATTCTACCACATGTCCTCCAAATCCACGTTTAAATTGATAGATCCCATATTGAGAGTCTTTTTGATCTAAGGGATTATGAATGGCATAAAAATTGTATCGATGACATTTTTTTTCAATTGCTTCTTGAATCATTTCATAATGAATCGTATAAAAGGGTTGGTATTCTTTAAATTCTTCATAGCTGCCTCCAAAAACAGAAGCCATTTCTCCTTCATAAAGAACATAGAGAATGGCACCCAGTGTAATTTTTTTTCCATGCTTTTTTTCTAAGGCATTGAGTTTTTCTGTTTTGTCTTTTAATTTTTCTAAAATCCTTTCTTCCTCTTCTTCTTTCAGTTTTGCTTTTTCTGCGTTACATTTTCCAAGACTTCTTAAAAGAGAACGATTTTCTTTGGCCTCTTTTATTTTTTCTTTTTCTTGCTGGATGGCTTTTTTTGCTTTTTCGATATCTAACTCTGCAAAAACAAGGGATGCTAAATTATCTTCTTTAAGCGTTTTATAGAAGTTTTCATAAAAGGTCTGTCCCCGATTTTCAAATTGTCTTCTTTCGCTTGTATGTTCCATAATTTGTTCAAACAGTGGAATATCTTTTTCGGTTCCTTTGCGAATCACAATTCCATTTTTTTCGTTTTTTCGAATCATTTGTCTTGTCTTAGAATCCATCTCTTTCATGACGTCTTCTAAATTGTCTTTTAAATCAATGACATACATGTATTTTGCTTGCACTGTGTTTGTATTGACTTCTTGAAAACCTAATTTTTGAAGCATCTCTTTGATAGATCTATGGTCGAATTCACCTGTTTCCTTGCCGTCTTTATCAAGAGATTGCGCTTCTTGATAAGGATCAATCCGCAAGAAAAGGCCTTTGTTTTTCTTACAAAAATTTTGTAATTCCTGCAGGAAAAAAGAGGTAAGTTTTTCGTTTTTAAAGTCTAAAAGAGGTCCTCTAATGGCATAAAACTCTTGTTTAAAGTGTCTTTTTTTGGAAAGAAGTAGGGTAGCAGCTAAAAGGGTATCCTTTTCTTTGACACCCAAATAGTAACTGTCCCATCCATTTTTCTTTCGTAGGTTGGCAACGGCACTTGTTTGTAGGTAACAGCGGTTAGGATGCTTTTTTGCAAACGCATCAAATTCTTTTTGAGAGAGTGTGACAAAGTTCATGTTATCCCTTCTTTCTTATTTTACTTAGAAAATTTTGTACATAGAAGTATAAAGATGTTGGTAAATAGAAGTCCCCAATGTATTCAATGACATGCCCATTAAATCCTCTTTTGAATAGATAAAGTCCGTAATCAGGGTCATCCTTTTCAAAAACGCCTTTGATTCCATAAAAATTATAACATTCTTTTCCAAGAGAAATCGCTTCACAAATCATTTTCCACTGAATGAGGTATTGTCCAAAGAAATGCATATAAGCTTTGTAACTTCCTGCGAAATAGTAGAGAATGTCTTTTCCATAAAGCATAAACATACCACAGGAAAGAGAAAGATTCGTACCTTTTTCTTTTTTGATTTCTAAAACTTCTTGTTTTCTTTTTTCTAACGATGCAATCTGACTTTCTGTTTCTTTACATAAAGCCTCTTTTTTCTTTTGTTTTGCTTTTTCAAGGGTGTTTTTTAAAGCATGGATATCTTCCTCTAAAACGTTGATGTTTTCATCCAAGTTAATTTCTGCAAGCATGTATTTGATTTGGCCTTTCTCATGAAATAAGTCGTACATCGTTTCATAATAAGTAAGGGTGTGGTCTTTAAATTCTTTTCGCTCACTCGTCTCTTCCATAATGGCTTTAAAAATAGGAAGTTCTTCTTTAGAAAGTTCTCTCACTTTTACTTTCCAATGTTCTGCTTTTTGAATGGCGCGACGTGTATTTCCGTTCATTTCTTTTAAAATTTGTTCTTTGCTTTTTCCTTCTAGAGGAAGTTCAAAAGACCAACGGACTTGTTTGGTGGGATCATAATGCCTAATAAAGCCATCATGGTAAAAGCCTAAATTTTTAAGTGTTTTGACGATATGTGCATTATCGATACCACCTTCTACAATGTCACCATTGATATCTCGTTCTTTGTAAATTACAGTAGGATCAATATGAAGGGTGTATCCATGCTGTTTTTTGATATACTTCTTTAATTCTTTTACAAAGAAAGTTAAAAGGGGAATGTTTTCATAGTCTACCAAAATACC
This sequence comes from uncultured Bacilli bacterium, assembly GCA_947627225.1. GTDB lineage: Bacteria > Bacillota_I > Bacilli_A > RF39 > UBA660 > CANQVB01. Next base: position 2,931 of record CANQVB010000057.1, on the reverse strand, counting down.
ACGAGGGGCATAGAATAGTTTTTTTCCAAAACGAACGGGTTTTGAAACGAGTCTACTTGCGGCAATCACTTTTCCGTTTTCCTTGACGCCAACGTAGTAACTTGTAAAGTTTCCTTGCTTTCCAATCTCTTCCATTTCTACGGTTTGAAAGAAAGTTCTCAAAGGATGTTTGTCTAAGAACTTCGTAAATTCTTCTTTGTCTAAAATTTCAAATGTCATTTGCTTTTCCCTCTTTTCCATTTAGCTTGTACAAATTGAAAGAAATTACAACCAAAAATTCCTTCAAAGACTTTGCATTTTGTTGTAAGGAAGAAATATGCGACCATTCCAATTGTGGTATAAATGACGGTAACTAGACATGCATAAATTCTACCTCCTTTAATGGGAATGAAGGTTTTCAAAAGCAGTAGGAGGAGGAACATAACAAGAGTAGAAAGGAAAATGAAGCTTCCTTTTTGAAAGGTATCTTTGAAAGAGATATTTCTTTGTTTTTTTAGATCAATTAAACTGATGGTAATGGGTAGGATATAAGCAAGGATGGTAGCTGTGATGGAACCATAAAAGGCAGGAATCCAGTTTGTCTTGGAAAAAAGAATAATAAGAGGTACCGTCAAGCAGAGTTTGGTGAGTAGTCCTACTGCAATGGAAAGGTTTGCTGTTTTATGGCGATCTACAGATTGCATGATGGTATGAATGTTTAAGAAAAGGGAATAGAAAAGCGCTGTTAAAATACTATACGAGAAAACTTTAGGACCTAAACTACTTTTCCCATAGAAGATGGTCCAGACAGGTTCTGCTAAGAAAGAAAGACCTACAACCATAGGAAGAACAAAGTAAAGTGTAATTTGTAAAGTTTGGTTGATTTTATGGTCGACACTCTTCATTTTTTTCTTCGTATAATCACTCGTGATGTTAGGAAGAACTGAGACCACCATTCCAGCTGCAATCGATGTTACAATGACGTTTAGTTTAGCACCCCAAGTTGAAATGATCGATAGAATTGTCTCAGCATCTTGGGCCGAAAACTTTCCATATTGCACAAGGGGTCTTACGATACTCAACATATCAATGGTATTGTAAAGAGAAACAGCAATCGATACCACAACAAATGGAATCGTATAAAGAAGGAGTTGCTTGACAAGGGTTTTATTGGCAATTTTTCGCTCTTCTTCCTTGATTTCAACCTGTTCTTCTTTTTTCCGCTCTTCCTTCATCTTTTTCTCTAAATAGAAAAGCGCTGCGATTGCTCCTACTGTGGCTCCAAAAACAGCAATGCCAACGGCTTCTTTGGTTCCAAAGAATTTCATGGCGAAGAAGCTTCCCACAATAATAACAATGACACGAACCAGTTGTTCAATCACTTGACTGATGGAAGGTGGGGTAATGTATTTGTGTCCTTGTAAATAACCTCGCATACCACTTAACATGGTTACAAAAAGAATGGCACTCGATGATATACGTAAAACAAAGGTGATGTCTTCTTGGGTATTTCCTCCTTGCACACCACCTAGAATTGTTTTCGCTATGAAAGGTGCGCCAAAGAAAAGCACGAGGGTGGATAAAAGTGCCATCCAAAACGTAATGCGAATCGCAAGACGATAGGTTCTTTTCTTGGCATCTTCATACCCTAAGGCATGGTATTCACTGACAAGCTTACTAATAGCCAGCGGAATTCCTACCGTTGAAAAGTTTAAAAAGAGCATGTACATGTTGTAGGCATATCCATACAAAGCCCTTCCAGAAGGACCAATAATGGCATGGAATGGAATGACATAAATAATGCCTAAGATTTTACTCATTACGATACAAAGCGTTGATATCATTGCACCTTTTATAAATGTATCTTTTTTCATCGTTTCACCAACTTTAACTTCTATATCTTATTATAGCCGAAAAGTGCCTCTTCTACAAGAAGTGTTCGTTTTTAGGAAAGAATTTGCTTGCATTTCATTTTGAAATATAGTATTTTATTTGTAGTGATTCAGGGAGGTTTTTTTAATGTGCGAAGTATTTTCAAAATATGAAGATTGCCAATTATTAGCAAGGAAATTAAGAAACGAATTAGGAAACAACATTGCGTTTGATGGTGTTGTCACTGAAATTATAAATGGAGAGTATTTATCTTCCTATAGAATAAAGCAGGGAGAATATGGACATGAGATGCCTTTTTATGCGAAATTTTCTAGCCATGAATTTTTAAGAATTGGAGTAGGTTCCTATGATGCTTCGAATTCACTTGGAGAGAAAATGGCAGCACTTAGTGATTTCTATCAAGTGTTAAGGGAGGAATATGGAGAACCTACCGTATTTTATACAACGAAAGATGATGAAGAAGCATTTTTGAATTTACACTGGTCCTTTATCCATCAAAAAGAAGAAATCGAAGACTTTAAAAGTGGAAAATACTTTGATGATGCAGAAACGGATACACTTATTATTCTAGGTGAAAAGGACACTTTGGCTATTCAATATGGTTTCTCTCAAAAAGAAAAAGAAGAAGTCTCTAGAAAAGTTGGTTTACCTTTTGAACTTTTATGGTTCATGTGTGAAGATATGGAAACGTTTATAAAGCATAAAACGGGAAGTGGTAGCTCTTTTCCTAGTAAGAAAAAAGGAGCTTTAGTAAAACAAATAAAAAGATGAAAACGCATCTTTTTATTTTGGGGACTTTCAACTTCTTTTTTATAACATTTTTATTTGGTCTTCTGTTAATCCAGTTACTTCAGCAATAAAGGAAATATCTGTTTTCTTTTGTAACATTTTTCTGGCAATTTCTTCCATTTTTCTTGTTTCCCCTTCTTCATAAGCAAGCGCTTTTTCTGTGTTAAACATCATCTTTCTGTCTTCTTCTATCGTCATAAAACTTTGGAAGGCTTCATCATCATTTAACTTGGTTACTTCTTTTTCAAAGGACTCCATAAATTCATCTCC
>CANQVB010000056.1 GCA_947627225.1 uncultured Bacilli bacterium | reverse complement strand
AAAGAAGCACATAGCATTGAAGCCCTTGAAGATGGAACGTATACCTTGATTGAAATTACAGCGCCAACAGGATATGTAAAAAATGAATCCCGTGTTACTTTTCAAGTAGAAGCAGGGAAGACAACTCCTGTTGAAATGGAGAATGAACCTTATGGAAAGGCGCAAGTTTTAAAAATAGATCTAGAAACACGAAAGCTTATAGCAGGTGCAACTTTAGCCATTCAAGATGCCTTTGGAAATGAAATTTCGCGCTTTATTTCCGGAGAAGAGCCTTATGTTATTTCTCTTCCAAAAGGAACGTATAGATTAGTAGAACTACAAGCGCCAGAAGGCTATGTGGAAAGAAATCATTCTGTAGAGTTTGAAGTAAAGGCAGGAAAACTCGTTCAACTTGTGGTAGAAAACGTAAAGCAAATTGAAGTACCAAATACACAAAAATCTGCATCCTTCTATTTCTATCTCATAGGTACCATTATATTGGTGTTAGGTGCGGGTACTATTTATATGGCTTTACATCGATCTAAATCTATTTCTTAGGAAACTGTTCATAAGAACAGTTTTTTGTAAAAAAAGTGTATAATAAAAATGACGGGGTGAAGTGTTTTGATTGTAGGTGTTTTAGTCGAAGTAACGAATAAAAATGTAGATAAAATCTTCGAATATCAAGTCGAAGAAAAAGACCAAGCGAAAATAAAAATAGGCGTTCGAGTACGAGTTCCTTTTGCAACTCGAATACTAGAAGGCTTTGTGATAGAAATTAAACAGAAGGCAACCAGCCAGCATGCTTTAAAAAAAATAATAGAGGTGACTTCGGAAGATGTTATTTTAAACGAAGAATTGCTAGAACTTGGAAAAAAAATGCAAGAAATGACACTTTCTTCTTTAATTTATTGTTATCAAGCCATGTTACCAAAAAGTTTAAAAGCAGGTAGCAAAAACTCGCCTTCTAAAAAATATGTAACTGTTTTTCATTTAATAAAACCAGCGGATGACACCCTTACAAAAAAACAACAAGAAGTACTTTCACTTTTTCAAAATGGGCCTAAAAGAAGGGATGCGCTTTCTGATATTTCACTTGCAAGACTTCGTCTTTTAGTTGAAAAAGGCTATTTAGAAGAAAGGCAAGAAGAAGAGTATCGTGAAGTCTTTACTGTTGGACAAAAAGAACAGTTTGCATTAACAGAGGAGCAGCAGCACGCAGTGCGTGAGATTGAACAAACAGACAAAAGCGTTTTTCTCCTTCATGGTGTTACAGGAAGTGGAAAAACCGAAGTTTATATAGAGTTGATTGACCATGCATTAAAATTGGGGAAAAAAAGCATTGTGTTAGTTCCTGAAATTTCTCTAACTCCGCAGATGATTCGTAGGTTTTCGGCACGTTTTGGTAAAAAAATAGCGCTTCTACATAGTGCATTATCAGACGGAGAAAAGTATGATGAATGGAGAAGAATTGAACGAGGAGAAGTGGATATCGTAATTGGTGCGAGAAGTGCAGTTTTTGCGCCTTTGAAAAAGATAGCCTATATTATCATTGATGAAGAGCATAGTGATTCTTATAAGCAGGAGAATAATCCACGATATGATGCGAAAGAAATTGCTAAGGTAAGGGCACTTACTCATCATGCAAAGGTTGTTATGGGAAGTGCGACTCCGACATTAGAGTCCTATGCTAGAGCCAAAAAAGGTCTTTATCAGCTTATCTGTTTACCACATCGAGTTGGAGGAGGGACGCTTCCAGATGTTCATATTGTAGATATGAATCAAGAAATGAAAACAGCAAGGGGTCATTTTTCTAAGGCTTTACTCGATGCCATTACAGCCACATTAGAAAGAAAAGAACAAGTTATTCTTTTATTAAATCGTAGGGGTTATTCTTCTTTTGTAACTTGTAAAAACTGTGGATATGTTTTAAAATGTCCTTTTTGTGATATTACACTGACTTATCATAAAAGTTCTCATATGCTGCGTTGTCACTATTGTGGTTATGGGACCAATCTTCCACAAATTTGTCCTTCTTGTAAGCAGAAAGCTATGAAAGATTTAGGTGTTGGAACCGAAAAAATAGAGGAGGAATTACAGCATTATTTACCAAATGCTAGAGTACTTCGAATGGATTTTGATACTACGAGCAAAAAGGGGGCCCATGAAAAAATAATCTCTCTTTTTGAAAAGAAAGAAGCAGATATACTTTTAGGAACGCAAATTGTAGCCAAAGGTCTTGATTTTCCAGATGTAACTCTTGTTGGTGTTTTAAATGCAGATACTTCTTTAAATATTCCTGATTTTAGAAGCAGTGAAACAACGTTTTGTCTTTTATCACAAGTAGCAGGTAGAAGTGGCAGAAGTAAAAGACGAGGAGAAGTTTATTTACAAACCTATAATCCAAAGCATTACGCCATTGTAGATGCCAAGAAAAATGATTATTTATCTTTTTATCAAGAAGAGATGCGAAATCGTCACCTTATGAAATATCCTCCTTTTTATTATCTTGTAAGCGTTAAAGTTTTATCTAAAGATGAAAATAAGTGCTTTCAAGAAGCGAACCAAGTAAAAAAAGTGTTAGAAAAGTATTTGAAAGATACCATTCTTTTGGGTCCAAGTGCGGATACTGTCTATAAAATCAGTAATATTTATCGATATAGAATTTTATTAAAATATAAATATCAATCGAATTTAAGTGAAATTTTAAACCAATTGATTTGTTACTATGCTAAAAAAGGAAACGTGAAAGTAGAAGTTGATTTTAATCCGGTTCATGTATAGCACGGCTTCTATAATGTTGCAAAAAGAAAAGACCATTTTTGATGGGGCAATGGTCTTTAAAAAATGTCTCTTCCCCTCATTCGTAAGTGCTTACTTTTTATAAGCAATCAGTTGGGAAGGTAATAAATAAATTCTTTTGTTATACTGTGTCAGTTCTGAAATTGGTTTGTTTAAATTTTGTGCAACACTTTCTAATGTATCGGCTTCTTTTGTAATATAAATACCTACATCTTCTCTTGGAATTAGAAGTTGTTCTCCTTCATATAAAAAATTAGAATTTTCTAGGCCATTCAATTCTTCTAGAATCTTGATAGTTGTTTGATATTCTTTGGCAATACTAGATAGCGAGTCTCCTTTTTGTACGGTATATTTTACAAATAAGTTCCCGTAGTTATTCGGAATTTTAATTGTATTTCCTGGCATCAGGGTAAGGGCATCTTCTAATCCATTTATAGACAGGAGCTGATACATTGGAATGTTGGTTGCAAGTGCAATAGATTCTAATGTATCCCCATTTTGAATCACATAATCTACATACATATAAACATCCTCCATAATATCTTATGCAAGGATGGGGCAGGTGCTAATTTTTAAAGGCAACACTGTATCTGTTTTTAGCATTAAATTCTAATTCCCGTGTGGAAAGAATGGGCCTTAGACCATTTTCAATACTATATTTATAAAGTGTATTATGGCTGATAAAGAAAAGTTGATTTTCATTTACAGTAATTTCTTTCATATCATCGATTGAAAAAAGCAGTACTTTTTTATTGGGATAAGCATCACTGCTATAATATACACAGTTATCTTTTATGAGGTAGGTTCTTCCAATTCCTCGATAAAGTTGATAGGAAGCATACTTCTTTTTAAGTTTTGAAGAGATTTTCGTACCAAAGTAGGTATCTTGTTGTAGAAAATCATAAATATTTCGTACGGACCATTTTTCACCATCATAATATTTTGCGTTAGAAGAAGTATCTCCTATTTGGATTATTTCTTTTTTCTTAGGATTGATTTCATATTCTTTTTTATTTTTACGGTCAATTAAATAAGCTTTTCCGTCCAAAGTACCAATAAAATAACTATCTTGGGATATCTTTTCTTTCAATACCATTTTTTCAACTTGATTGGTAAAAGGAAATAAAAGATATATTTGGTTAAAATCGTATTGTTGATCTGAATCGATAACCAAAAGAATGTCCTCTACCAAGATACTTTTGTCATTTTCGTACTTATCGATTTTAAAAAGTTTCTTGTCCTTTATTTTACTGTTTTTTGCAAGAAGGTAAACTCCTTGATAATTCCAAAAAGAAAAGACTTGGTTTTCTCCTATATTTTTTGGATAATAGGAAATTTTTTTATATGTTTTAAGTTCATTTTCTAAATTCCATGCAGGATTTTGATAGCCACGTTTGTCTAATTGATTCAAAACTTTTTTTATCCAAGCTTCTTCCTTTTCTAAAAGGTAAGAAAACGAAACTTCTTTTTGCTTTTTTTGGCAAACCATTTCACTTGGTCTTTTGTCTTTCAAAACTGGATAAATACAAGAGATATCTCCTTGCTCAAACCATTCTATTTTGTCTAATATTTCTCTTTGTTTATTATAATTTTCATATACTTGAAAGTGATATGTTTGCTGTTTTTGATTGGATAATTCAAAGGAATAAACATGTTTTCCATTTATGATTTGAAATTCTTCTTGGACTTGAAACACTTCGTTTTTTACAACTCTTTTATAAGAAGTAGAGAACTGATTTATAAAAAGCAGCACAATAAATTGATACACAAAAAACAAAAGTACAATCATTCCTAACAACTTCAATGGTTTTTTCATAGATTCAACTTCTTTCCATTTTAATATAATGAATTTTTTACAAAAAAAGAGAAGTTAATTATTCTCATTTTTTGTTTTGGTTTTGTATTCTTTCTTTTTTTCAATCATGAAGGCACTAATTTTAGTTTCTACTTCAGGAAGACATTTCTTATCAAGATTACTGATTGTAATAAACTCTTTCACAGTATCAATATCAACAGAACCCCAAAGAAGTCCACTTCGAATTTTCAAATCATTGAATAAATCGGGGGTAATGGAATCGAAAAAATATCCATATACGACACGATCTCTTCCAATTAAAAGACGTTCATTGGTAAGTGCAATCACTGCCGTAGACCAAAAATTATAAATTTCTCTATTTTTTTGTCCTACAAAAACATATTCCACAACTTCACCTGGATTTAGATGTCTTTCCACAATGGCTGCATGTTTTTTAAGTCTCCAAGCGATAGTCATTGGATATTTAGAAAGAAATTCTTTTGCCTTTTCATAAACTGTCATGCAAAGCACCTATTCTGTAATAAAACCATTATCTTTAAAGAATTGGATGGTAGCCTCTTTAGAAGAGTAACCTTCAATCATATCAACAATTTCATCTTTTTGGACAATAAGGGTTAATGGTGTTCCCCAATTTCCATTAAAATAATCATCAGAGCTTACTAATTTGGCTTGTCCTTCGTCTGTAAGTTCATCTGTATTTAAATAATTCACTTCTAAGCCATATAAATAGACAACATTTCTAATAATTGGATTAAACAATTGGCAATAATGACAGGTTGGTCTTCCAATTAAAATAATTTTTTTCTCTTCTCCTTCTTTATAAGATAAATATTGGTCAATCGTAATACTTACCAAATCCCCTTGTTCTGATTCAGGAATTTCTTCTTCTGTAATTTGTGATGTATTCGTATCTGTTGGATTTGCAGTAGAATCATTATATTTTCCTGCTTTTCCACTGAACTCAGAAACTAGAAAACTTCCACCCAGCACAATAATTAGGGCAAGTACAATAATGACAATTGTTTTTATTTTTTCTTTTTTTTGCATATATATCACTCCTTCCATGTTATTATAACATAACTTCTTTAAAATGGAAAACTCTTCATGCAAATTTAATTCCTATCGTCATTTACATTCCTTTTAATACATGATAAAATTTAAAGTGCGAGGTAGTCTGAAAAGAAAAACAAAATTTATTTTATAAAGATAGGCAAAAAGGGCAGACTTCCCCTTACCCCAAAGAAAGT
>CANQVB010000055.1 GCA_947627225.1 uncultured Bacilli bacterium | reverse complement strand
AGTGCAATGACATATCCCGTTGTTGTTTTGGTCATTTCCTTCTTTGTTTTAGTCTTTATTATGATTCAAGTGGTTCCTGCATTTGTAGAAATGTATGCAGAACAAGATGCAACACTTCCTGGAATTACAATGGTTGTCATGGCCGTCAGTGAATTTATGACTGAAAATGTTGTATTGCTCTTTGTTTTATTGCTTTCTATTTTAATCATTTATATCTTACTTTACCGAAATGTAAAAATATTCCGAAAAACGATGCAAACCATCTATATGCATATTCCAATTATGAGTAAAATCATCATTTATAACGAAGTGTATAACTTTACAAAGACCTTCGCATCCCTTCTAAACCATGGCGTTTTTATTACAGATAGTATTGAAATTTTGGGAAATTTAACCGACAATGAAATTTATAAATCAATCATTAATAAAACATTAGTCAATTTAAGTAAAGGTTCTGCCATTTCGGAATCGTTTAAGGGAGAGTGGGCCTTTCCCATTGATGCTTATGAAATGATTGTAACCGGGGAAAATACAGGACAATTGGGACTTATGATGGAAAAGGTTGCCAACCATTATCAAGTGCAACATAAAGCCTTAATCACGCAATTAAAAAGCTTAATGGAACCTGTTATGATTTTAGTACTGGCTGTTATTGTTGGTGTCATTTTGCTTTCTGTCGTATTACCTATGTTCGGAATCTATAGTAAAATTCAATAAGGGGGATTTATGCAAGCTGTATATATGATTTGTTTCTTTCTATTTGGGATTTGTTTGGGGTCTTTTTATACCGTAGTTGGTCTTCGAATGGGAAAAGAGGAAAACTTTATAACGGGTAGAAGCTACTGTGATCATTGTCACCATCCACTTTCCTTTTTTGATTTAATTCCCCTTTTTTCTTTTCTTTTTTTAAAGGGACGTTGTCGCTATTGTAAAGAAAAAATTTCACCATTATCGTTTATCATAGAACTCTCTACGGGATTACTATTTATGATTGCTTACTATAGTTTCGGTTTTTCCTTAGATTTACTTCTGCTCTTACTTGTTATTTCCATGTCTATGATCTTGTTTGTAAGTGATTTTACAGCCATGATTATTCCAGATGAAATTCTTCTTGTTTTTGGAAGTTTATTCTTTCTTGTCCAAATATTTAGAGAAGGATTTTGGATGGCACTGCTTCATATAGCAACAGGTGGTTTCTTATTTTTGTTGATGTATGGCTTGATGCTTTTAGGGAATTTTCTCTTTAAAAAAGAGTCTTTGGGTGGGGGAGATATTAAATTGTTGTTTGTGTTTGGACTGGTTTTAGATCCTATTTTAGGAATTCTATCCATTTTTTTGGGCAGTCTTTTGGCACTTCCTGTTTCTTTGCTCCTTTACTTCAAAAACAAAGACCACATGATTCCTTTTGGCCCATTTTTATTAGTGGGATTATTACTGCTTTTATTCTCAAAAATAACAGCACTTGATTTCTTTACATTTTTGGGGTTTTAACCTTGCAAAAAGAAGCTCTTTTTACTATAATAATAATAATGCTTAAGGGTGGTGCGTTGGATGAAAATAATTTGTAGGGATGAAAAAAATCCGAGAGTTTATGTACAAAAAAGGGATATTCTTTATTTAGAAAGCACCTCAAGAACACGCTTTCTTCTTGCGGATGCATCTATTTCAAAAGGAATGTGCGCCGAAAATATGAAGATGGATGAATTTGTCTTGTTTTATGGAGAAGATGCAATACAGTATTTCTTAGAGCAAAAGGATATTCTTGATTTTCAAGAATACTTAGGGTTATCTCGAGAAACGTTGTTTTCTAGAGTTGAAAAGAGTCAAGGGCACCCTTATTTTGAACAAGTTTATCAAGAATTATTTTTGGAAAAAGAGGGAATTCATGCGCTTCCATATCCGATTTTTCAGGAAGAGAAGACACTTCAAAAAACCTTTCAAGGAAAAAATGCCACCTACTTGTTCTATGAAAGTGCAATTCCTCATCTTTTCTTCTTTGAAATAAAGGATGAACAAAACAGTATCTATACGCATCAATTGCCTTGCTCTTTTAAAGTAAATTGTGAGCAGTGGTTATTAGAAAACAATCTAAAAAAAGAATTTATCAGTGGGTATAATAGAATAGATAACCTATTCTTCTTATTCACAACTTCTATGTTAGAAAAAGAAAAAGGACCTAGAAAAGGTGCTTATCACAAATAAAATATAACAGGAATTCTTCCTGTTTTTGTTAGGAGGTTTCTTATGAAGACAGTTGGATTTTGTACTTTGGGTTGTAAAGTGAATACCTATGAAAGCGAATATTTAAAGGAACAATTTAAAAAAGCAGGCTATCAAATTAGGGATTATCACTTAGTCTGTGATATTTACGTGATCAATACATGTACAGTTACAAATCAAAGTGATCGAAAAAGTAGGAAAATGATTCGGTATTGCCGTAAATTAAATCAAAAGGCGATTATTATCGCAATGGGATGTTTTGTAGAAGCAAATCCAGATTTTGAAGAAGATGCGGATATTTTAATAGGAAACAAGGGCAAAAGTAAAATCTTGGAATATTTAGAAAATTATCAAAAGACCAAGAAAAAAATTGTGGTACCCAGTCAAGAGAAAACGGTTTTTGAAGATATGTTTTTAACTTCTTTTCTTGGAAGAACAAGAGCCTTTGTGAAGATACAAGATGGTTGTGAAAACTTCTGTACGTATTGTATTATTCCTTATGTGCGAGGTCAGTGTAGAAGCAAAGATTTCGATAGTGTGATCAAAGAAATTAAAGAATTAGTGGCACATGGATATAAAGAGGTCGTTTTAACAGGCATTCATACCGGTCATTATGGGGTGGATAACGAGCACTCTTTCGCAGAGCTTTTAAGTGAAATTTGCAAAATTGAAGGACTCCTTCGTCTTCGAATTTCTTCAATCGAAGTAACAGAACTAAAAGATGACTTTTTGAAGGTTTTAAAGGAAAATCCAAAAATAGTAAATCATCTACATATTCCACTACAAGCAGGATGTGATGCGACCCTGAAAAGAATGGGACGCCACTACACACTTGATTTCTTTCAGCAAAAGTTGGATCAATTACGCCAAATTCGCCCAGAAATTGCCATTACAACAGATGTGATTGTAGGTTTTCCAGGAGAAAGGGAAGAAGATTTTGAGGAAACTTTAGAGACAGTAAAAAAATTTGGTTTTATGAAAGTCCATGTTTTTCCTTTTTCTCTTCGAAAGAACACAGCAGCAGAAAAATTAGATGGACACATCACGGAACACGAAAAAAAAGAACGCGTAAGAAGATTAATGTACCTTTCACAAACCTGTGAGAGAAAATATCTTGAAACTTTTGTGGGAAAAACAGTGGAAGTTTTAGTAGAATATAAAAAAGAAGGTTATTCCTATGGACATACTTCAAATTATATGAAAGTAGCCCTAAATGGCAATGTCAGAGAAAATACGCTTGTACCTGTTAAAATTACAGGATTTAAGGACGATACAACCTTAGAAGGAGAAAAGATACAAGAAGTTTGTGAGGTGTAGAAATGGAAACATTTGTAAAAGGGAAATATCGTAGACAAATTTTTCAAAGTGAAAAAGGCTATACCATTGGTCTATTTAAAGTGCAAGAAGCAAGCAATGATTTAGATCGTTTCATAGGAAAGACCATTACCTTTACCGGTTATCTTCCAGATTTAAATGAAATTGATACCTATCTTTTAAAAGGGAAAGTTGTTCTTCATCCCAAGTATGGAGAACAATTTGATGTAGATGAATATGAAAAAATACTTCCAGAAGAAAACGATGCCATTGTCGAGTTTTTATGTAGTGGTATTTTCAAAGGAGTGGGGCGAAAAAGAGCGGAAAAAATTGTCCAAGCTTTGGGAAAAGAGACACTTCCTACCATTTTGAAACAACCTTCCAATTTGATTTTGATTGAAGGTGTTAATGCATCTCTTGCGAATAAGATGCATGAGACTTTGCTTTCTTATGAAACAAGTTATGAGGCCATGCTTTCGCTAACGGAAAAAGGATTTTCTATGAAAGATGCCAGTATGATTTATAGTAAATATAAGGAAGAGACACTTCCTATCCTAGAAGAAGATATTTATAGACCATACTATGATTTTAAGGAAATTTCGTTTAAGAAAATAGATTTTATTGCTTTAAAAAGTGGCATTTCAAAAGAGGATTTGATTCGTATAAAAGCTTTTATTTACTATGGTTTAGAAGAGATTTCCTTTGCATTAGGAAATACCTATTGTAGTAGGGAAGAACTGTATCAATTGGTATGTAGAACACTTGGTACCTCTTTAGATGCTGCACTTTTTGATAAAGCTTGTTATGAACTGGTGCGTGCTTTAAAAATCGTAATCCTAGATGAAAAATATGCCCTAAAAACACTGTTTGATGACGAATGTCTTGTTGCGAGCAGATTTCGTCTTTTAGCGCATCAAAAGGATGAAACGTACGAGTTAGAAAATACGCTTGCATCCATCGAACAAGAAAGCGGTATTCATTATAATGTACAACAAAAAGAAGCGATTCAAAGTGCGATTTTATCGCCCATTTCGATTATCACAGGAGGTCCTGGGACTGGGAAGACAACCATCATTGAAGCCATTGTGAAGTTGTATCAGCAACACTTTCACTATAGCGATATGGAATTATCCAAGCATCTTGTTCTTCTCGCTCCAACAGGAAGAGCTGCCAAAAGGATGCGTGAAAAAACGAGGCTTACATCTTCCACCATTCACCGATTTTTAAAGTGGAATAAGGAATTAGATACGTTTTCTGTCAACGAATATAATAAAAGTGATGCCAAGTTTGTCATTATAGATGAAAGTAGCATGGTTGATGTTTCCTTGATGGCTTCTCTTTTAAGAGGACTTAGTAGTTCTTGCAAAATTCTTTTGGTTGGCGATAGCGATCAACTTCCAAGCGTAGGAGCTGGGAACGTATTACAAGATGCGATTTCTTCACAAGAGATAAAAACGGTTTTTTTAAATATACTCTATCGGCAAGGAGAAGACTCAAGCATTATTTCATTCGCCCATGGTATTCGCGAAGGAAAGTTTTTGGAAGATACACTCACCAAAGAAAAAGATTTGGTCTTTGAAGAGGCGGATGCCAGTTCTATTCTTTCGAGGATTGTAGAGCTATCCAAAGGATTTCAAAAGGAAGATTCTTTTCAAGTTCTTGTTCCGATGTACAAAACGATTTGTGGCATTGATGTTATTAACCAGGCTTTACAACAAATTTTTAATCCAAAGGCACCACACAAAAAAGAATTGTTGATTGGAGATACCCTATATCGTGAAGGAGATAAGGTGATTCAACTTTTAAATCTTCCGGATGAAAATATTTATAACGGAGATATTGGATTTATCACGAATATCAAGACGAAAGAGAAACAAAAAGAAGTTTGGATTGACTTTGATGGCAATGTAGTCAAATATACTCCATCTTCCTTTCATACCTTTAAAAGTGCGTGGGCAATTTCTATTCATAAAGCACAAGGGAGCGAATTTGATGTGGTGATTCTCCCAATGACACTGCTTTATCGCAATATGCTTTATAGAAAACTTTTTTATACAGGTGTAACGAGAGCCAAAAAGAAATTGATTTTAGTTGGAGAAAAGAAAGCTATGGCAACTGCTATAAAAAATACAAATGCTCTTACACGAAAAACATTTTTAAAAGAATTTTTAGAAAATGGAATAATGTAGTAGTTCTTGTTTATACTAAAAATGTAACTTAAAAAATAGAGGAGGAATTATGAAAGCAAGAACCAAAAATATGATGAAAGTTGGTGCGGCTATGGCCATGGTCGCAGCAGGAGTCATGTATTTTAAGAAAAACCCTGAAGCACTCAATAAAATGAAAAGCATGATGGGAAAGATGATGAATCAAAATTCTGAAATGGATTTAGATGCCCTTTACGAAGAAATGTAAAAATAATTTCTTCTTTTTTTTGCATCAAAAGGCTTGACTGGGGGGGGGGTAGTTTGTAGTACACTTAAGAAAATAGAGG
>CANQVB010000054.1 GCA_947627225.1 uncultured Bacilli bacterium | reverse complement strand
TGTACGGGATAATTTTCATTGTTGGTATTGGAAGCATTACAACTCCAATTCCATCTTGCTTCTCTTTCTGGGAACATATCATCTAATGAAACTGCACGGAACGAATAATTGGCTATTGGTGTATCTTTACTTGGAATTTCATTTGGACAAACACCATCTTTACAATACTCTGGATAATCACATTTTTGATCATCACAATACGCTGGATTTGCGGCAGCATAGAAACAGTTAATATCGAAATTCCAGCCCATCAAACCCCATAGGTGATCATTTTCTTTGTTATTATTTCCACTTCCAATATGGACATTAATGTTGTCTTTTCTTTCTTTTGCTACTGCACTTTTTAATTCTTCGGTAACACTTTCTTCTGTTCCTCCACGATAAACTCTCCAGTTATACCAAGCCAAATTCACAGGTGGTGTTCTTTGACTCGTACAGAAAACATTTCCTTTTGCCGTATAATTTTCAATGTCATCTGGTTTTTTTGTCGTAAGAAGATGATTCTTGTTTGCTTGCCATACTTCTGGGAAAGTAATTACATTTCGGTATTCCCAACCATCTTCTATGCTATAGCAACGTCCGCTATAATCTTTGATAATGCCATCTCCACTTGGCTCTTGTCCTGGTTTTTGGGATGCTTCATAAACTTCATAGTTCACATGATCTTGATCATCTTTATTCACAGTAACTGTGTATACGGTTGTTGTCGTATCGCAAACCAGTTGTTCATTACAATAATCCCAATCTGCCTTTTCTTCGGCCAATTGTTTTTCATAATCTTTCGCAGCTTCCATTGGAGTTTGTTTCGAATCACTTGGACAATTTCCGATCCATTCACACGTAGAATCACAATGGAATCGACTCGAATCTTCCATTTTAAATCCATTTCCCCATGATGCATAGATACTTCTAAAACCAGAAAGTGTGGAAGCAGTTAATTGTGGGGTTGAAAAATAGTAGTATCCAACTTGGCTTGGACAATCTCCGCCTGGAACCCATTCCCATTTTCCTCCACCTAAAGACTTATACTTTCCACCTGGATGTTCTTGTCTAAAGGCATAAACTTCTGCGGCTGTCCATATCTTAGATGCATTTCGGTAAGTAGGCGTCGTATCACTTGAATCCGGTGGACAAGTCACATTCGCCATCAAAACAGCTTGATTGCGATTGATAGGACTCTGGTAAGATAACTTCTGTTTTTCTTGACTTTTATTTTGGTAAACTTTTTGATAACAGCTGTTAATACATTTTTGGCTATATTTTCCGCCATCACAATCTAAAACACAACGATCAAAATCATCTTCAGGACCACCTTGATCATGATGCCAATCATAAGTACCATTACAATCTGCAGTTGGAACACAAACCGGTTTTTTCTGTGGATATTTTCCTGTTGATTCTGCACGGCATTCTACTTTGGATGCAATTTCAACTTGATACGAGAAACAAAGACCTGCCTGCACAGCAACAGGTGCTTGATATTTCACGGTCACAGTTTCTTTACAAGAAGTTTGACAATAACCATTTGGAGCCGATTTCGTTTCCGTATGACTATATGTTTTTTCGTTCGCATAATGACTGATAGTTCCATCTTTCTCAATGACATCTGTTGAAAAAGCATCACAAGTTAATTGAATTTCCTGAGAAGGATTACTAATTTCCTTTTCTCCTTCTACTTGACTGAATTCTTTCTGACTATTTAAAAGTGCCTGTTGTCTAAATTGATACGTTTCTTCTGCCGTTTTAATCCATGACTTTACAACTTCTTCATCATAGACTGCATCAACAGAT
The DNA here is from genome assembly GCA_947627225.1 of uncultured Bacilli bacterium. Classification (GTDB taxonomy): domain Bacteria; phylum Bacillota_I; class Bacilli_A; order RF39; family UBA660; genus CANQVB01. The sequence continues at coordinate 4,716 of CANQVB010000054.1, read as the reverse complement.
GATTCAAAGCAATAAGAAACGGCTTGTCTCATTTCTAAAACTCCACTGTACTGATTACGATAATCGACGCAGTAAGTCGCATCATAAGAAGGATTGTCTAATCTTTCGTTTGCTTTAGATGGTTGTTTATAAAATAAAATATCTGTGGTATCACAAAGATGTGTATCATCTTCATATTTTTGGATTGGATAAAAATAAAGCGTTACAGAACCGTTTGTTGTATAAACACTTCTTCCCTGATACGTTTCTGGAATGACGATAGAGATGGTTCCATCAGATGGAATATAAGCATCACTTTGGAATTTTTTTGTCTTTTCAACTCCATTGTCTACTTCCCCATAACTCATCTCAGCAATGACTTTTACACTTTCTGGAACATTCGAAACCGAAATCGTTCTACCGACAAAATTTGTTTGAATTTGATCACTTGATCCATAGTGTTCTTTAATAAACTCTGCCTTACAATATTTTTGGATTTTTTCATCTTTGACTTGTATTACTCTTGCAAGTTCATGTTCTCCTACCAGTTCTTTTTTCTCTGTTGTATTTTGTAGGATAATTCCCCCTAACAAAATAACAAGAAGAAGAAAAAGAAATTTTCGTTTACCTTTGAACATAACACCCACTCCTTTTTGCCCATACTATACCATAGGAAGCCATATAAAACAAGAAAAATCACTTTTTTTTCACACGAAAAACGGTTTTTCTCTTTAAAAATCCACTGTTTCTTCCGATTAAAAGTCCTACTTCATGCCGTAACTTTTTATAGTCTTTTTCATTGGCATACAAGGACAATACCTTTAAAAAAGTATTGTGTTCTTGGAAATCTTCTTTTAAAATGCCATAAGAAATCCCATATTTTATAAAGTCTTCATAATAAGAAGCCGCATTAAAACACCGTCCATAAAAAAGACTACTGCCCTTTCCTTGTTCTATAATCCAAAATGGCATTTGACTGTTTGCTTCATGAACGAATAGTTCTTTTTTTCTTTCTTTTCCAATCTTTTTATAAAAATTGGTTAATAATTTCCTTCGCGTGAGCCCTACAGGCATATAGCCCACCAACGGAATAAAGAAAGACATCTTACTCTTTCTGACGAGACTTTCAATTTCATCCTTCGTAAGTTCTCCTGTAAGAACACCATAAGAAATCCCTTTTTCATAAAGAAAGTTGGCTGTTTCTTGATTGGTTACCATATGGGTTTGATTCCAAATGAGTGGAATCTGAAGGCCAAGTTTTTGATGCAATTGATAGAGCGAAAAATCATAGAAAAAAATACCATCCAAATGATTTTCTGAAAGCGTTTTCAAGATTTCTTTAAGATCTTCTAATTGTTCATTAAAAACCATTTGATTGAGGATGACAAAAAGAAGAAGGTTGGGATATTGTTTTCGCAAAAATAGGATTTCATCCAGAGAATAGACTTGTTGATAATCACTGGAAAAGTCTTCAAGCGGAAGCAAAAAACCATCTACCCCATGTTCGATATAGCTTTTAAAATCTTTCGTTTTTATACTGGCAAGCAGCTTCATACCTCTTTTCCTCCTAACATGACATCTACTTTAAGGGTTTCTCCATCTTTCTGATAAATGGCAAGCGGAATGTTAGAAGCTGTTACAAAAAGGATGCTTTCATACCCCTTTGGATTGGGTAACTTCTGTCCATTTTGAATCGCAAACGCCTGCTTTGAATCGACAACTTCAACAGGGATTTCCAAGATTTCTTCCAGCGGATATTCTTGGATTTTAGATGGAGTTTCTTCGATGGAAATAGCATCATCCAGCGTAAACTTTCCCTGCTTTGTCCGAATAAGAGAAGAAAGCGTAAAAAGAAGATGTAACTGATCTCCAAAATCTCGTATTAAACTTCTGATATAAGTTCCCTTTGAAACAAGAACTTGGAAGGTAAAGGTATCTTTCTTGACCTCTAAAAGCTTTAACGAATAGATTTCTACTTCCCTTTTAGGAAGCGTTACGTCCCTGCCACACCTTGCGTATTCATATAACTTTTTGCCATGAACTTTGACTGCAGAATAAAGCGGAACTTCTTGCAAATACCGTTTTGGAAACGTCTCGAATAGCTTTTCTAGTTGTTCTTTGGTGGCAGTTCGTCCATCTTCTTTTACTACAGTTCCTTCCAAATCTAAGGTATCTGTCAACAGTCCCATTTTTACGGTTGCAATATATTCTTTATTAATCGAAGTGAGTCGTTTGTTTAATTTCGTATACTTACCCGTAAGCAAAACCAAAACACCTTCTGCCATAGGATCAAGTGTTCCAGTATGCCCTATCTTCTTTGTTCCTATTTTTTTTCCAACGGCATTGACAACTTCTCTTGAAGTCATTCCCTTTGGTTTATCGACTACAATAATTCGGTTCATCATTTCTCTTTACGCGTCTTCTTCCTTTTCTTCTTGCAAATCTTCCAGTAACTTTTCAATATGTTCACCATAAGCAATGGATGTATCATAGACAAACTTTAATTCTGGTGTATGTCTGATTTCTACCCTTTCACTGACCTTCCCCCGAATAAAAGCACTCGCCCCATTTAAAGCTTCTTCGGTTGCTTCTTTTTTGGCCTCATCAAGCACAGTAAAGTATACTTTGGCATAACTTAAATCATTGGTAATTTTAACATCTGTAATCGTTACAAACTGAATGTCCTCATCCTTAATTTCATGCATCAAGATTTCACTAATCACACGCACAAATTCTTTATTATAACGTTCTATTTTAATGGAATTCATTTTTAACACCTCTTTTTTATACTATAACACATTCCATCTTGTTTTCAAACAGAAGGAAATTGACTTTTTACCAAAAACGAATATAATAAGAATCAAATTGAACAATACCTGTATTTTTCTAAACCAAAGAAGCAATTTTTAGTAAGCAAATGGAGGGAAGAAAAATGAAAAAAGATATAGAAAGAATAAAAGCCATCCAACAAAGTAGCGAAGAAGAAAAAACAATTTTTCTAACACCAATCCTAAAACACAATTTTAAAACCCAACTCCTTGCCTATTCTTTTGTACCTAACTTAGAAGAAAAAGTATGGGAAATGGCGCATAAAACACTTCTTTCGTATCAAGAAACAACGCCTATTTTATTTCCATTCTATCTTTCTAGAGAGATTCATAGGACGATTCAAGAAGAAACAGCTGCTTATCTTCAAGAAAAGAAGATTTCCATAGAACCAAAAATACTTGCCTTTTTTCAGCTAAAGCTAAGCCAGCTAGAAGGAAAGTTCTTAACAGACAGTCAAATCACATCCATTCTTTCTATTCCAGAATCACAAGTAGCACATATCGAAAAGGAAATCAAGTTTTATCAAGAACAATATCAAGAAGAAGTTGAAAGGCTTTTTCCACAATATCAAGAAAAATTAGAACAGAGAAAATCTTATTATAATAAAGTATTGAATGCTTATAAGCATAAATCTTTGGAAAACACGATTACCGAAGAAGAACTTGTATATCTTGCGCATTATTTAGGTGGAGAAGAAGATATTTGCCTAGATGTTCCTGAGATTGCAAGGCTATTTAGAAAAACAGAAGAACATGTTCATAAAGTTCTTAGAAGTGGCGCTTTCAAAGTAGAAAATGATGTGGATACAAAAGAGACTTTATTGGAAAGATATCCTGCTTGTAAAGATGTATATGCGATACGAATTCCCTCCCTTTTAGAAAAAAGGAAAGACATAACCGTAACAAAATACAAAGTAGAAGTTCCAAAGGAAAAGCCAAAAGAGCAACAAAAAAGGGAAGATATAACTGTAACAAAGCGCAAAGTAGAAGTTCCAAAGGAAAAACCAAAAGAAAAACAAGAAAAGCAAAATATAAAAAGAAGTACGAACCAAAAAACAACAACTCCTATTCAAGCCACTTTAAATCTTACTCCGTTAGAAAAAAATTTGTTGACAGAACTTCTTCAAAGAAATGAACATGGTTTTTATCCAACTTCCAATGCGCTTTCTAAAAAATTGGAAAAACAAGCACCTGTTATCAATGTGCACATTCATCATATTCAGGCAAAACTAAAGAATACTTTCTGTTATCATTCTATCTGCGAAGAAATTCCAAATTTTCAAATTTTATGGGAAGATTTCCTAGATAGTAGAACCCAAAAAGCGCTTTCTAAGAAGCAAGTTGCAATTTTAGAAAATAGATATGAAAGATTACAAGATGGGTCTTACAGAACACGCTCTAACGAAGAAATTGCCAAGTTGATTTCAACAGAACTTCTTCCTGTTGATGCCATCTTTGTGGAAAAAAACTTAAAAAGCATTCAGCACTTATTTTATACATATAAAGAGGTAAAAGATACGTTTTATAAAACCCATCCCCATATTCCAGAAAAAAACGACACACAACAAAAATTGACGTCAACAGAACTTAAAGTTTTAACACAACTTCTTCAAAGGGATGAACATGGGTTTTATTCTACTTATCAAGAAGCTGTCAAAAAACTTGGAAAAACAATAAATAATGTCAAGAACTACTCTTACAGTCTCCAAAGAAAACTAAAAAGTGATGATTGCTATCATTCTGTTTGCGAAGAAATTCCAAATTTTCAAATTTTATGGGATGATTTCCTAGATAGTAAAACTCAAAAAGCGCTTTCTAAGAAGCAAGTTGCTATTTTAGAAAATAGATATGAAAGATTGCAAGATGGATCTTACAGAAAACGCTCTAACGAAGAAATTGCCAAGTTGAT
>CANQVB010000053.1 GCA_947627225.1 uncultured Bacilli bacterium | reverse complement strand
CCGTTTCATCTCTTGACACCTCTATTTTCTTAAGTGTACTACAAACTACCCCCCCCCAGTCAAGCCTTTGGGCATAAAAAAAATAAAAAAGAGAGCAAAAAAAAGAAGAATAGAACATTATCCTTCAAATTTCGGTGCAAGAGAAAGTGTAATCTCCATTCCTTCTTGTATTCCAGTCCCTTCTGGAATAGACTGGGCTGTGACATAACCTTTTCCTTCTGTTTTTACCTTGACCTTAAGAAGCGAAAAGACTTCTTCTGCAAGTTTACTCGATAATCCTACCGTATTCGGAATCGTTAAGTTTGTATCATTGGTAAGTAGAAAAACCTGATCTTTTTCGACCACCTTGGTTCCTTTTGGCGGATACTGTTTGATTACTTTAGAACCATTCCCAAGCACCCTCACATCTAAGCTTTGGTTCATCAGTTCGTTTTTAGAAGCTTCTGTTTGCTTGTTGATATAAGACTTCATGGTATACGTTTGCAAGGTTGGTTTTACTTCAGTACTACTTTCATAGCCGTAGTATTTACTTAAGTTAATGACAACATCCTTTACGGCCTTCCAAATACCTGCCTGGTTTCCACCACTTGGCCTTTTCATAGAAGAATAGATAATTACCTTTGGATTATCCTTAGGATAAATGCCTGCGAAAGAAGAAATAATATCTTCTTCTCCTGTCAAGTAACCCCCTCCATTTAAAGAAGCAATCTGGGCAGTTCCTGTTTTTCCAATTAAGTTATATCCGTCTAGCTTGTAACCCGTTCCTGTATTTCCAGCTTCGTTTACGGTCTTCCACATTAAATCTTTAATCTTATTGACAGTGGTGGTGGATGCGACTTTTTCAATTTCTGTTCTTTTTCCTCGATAGACCACTTCTTTGGTATCAGGATCGACGATTTTATCAATAATATATGGTTTTAAGAGCATTCCATCATTGGTAAGAGAAGTAAGTGCTTGAATATTCTGAATGGGTGTTGTGGTAATTCCTTGTCCAAAGCCTGCATTTAAGACTTCTGTTTCATACTGAAACTCTACTTTCCCTTTGCTTTCATTAGGAAGAGTAATTCCTGTTTTTTGACCAAAGCCTAACTTTTTAAAATATTGTCTTAAAATATCCCGGCTTAAGTGTCTTGTAATCAAATTACAGATTCCAACATTGGAAGACATTTGGAATCCTTTATCAAACGTAATTGTTCCCCATCCTGCACGATCCCAGTCACCAATCTCCGTGCCATCTGTTGCGGTATAAACTCCAGATTGATAGGTTTCTTCTCCATTATAGACACCTTGTTCCATTGCAGCCATGTAGGTAAAGATTTTCATGGTACTTCCAGGTTCATAGGCAACGGCAGTATTCGGATCTAGATAACTGGTCATGTTCCTTAGGTTTGGATCAAAAGATGGATAACTTCCTGAAGCTAGAATAGCCCCTGTTTTCGCATCCGCAATCATCATGGTAAACCATTCGTACCCATAATTTGTTTTGGCATCTTTTAAGGCTTGTTCTACAAAGAACTGAATACTACTATCTACCGTTAAGTAAATATCTTTTCCATCTACGGCATCTACTTTTTGTTCTTTGGTGCCTGCAATTTTATAGCCTCGTAAATCTTTCTGATACGTCAAATACCCATCTTCCCCACGTAAAGTTTTATCATAATATGATTCAAGGCCTAATTCTCCTTCTGTTCGAACCACTTCTTTGCCTTCTTCTACAGTCACTTCTTCTTTGGCATAGCCTAGCGTAAACGATAAAAATTCTCCCTTTGGGTAATAGCGTTTAAAACTTTCAATAAAGTCAATGCCTGGTAAATTAAGGGCTTCAATCTTCTCTTTGGTTAGCTCTGTAAGTCCTTTTCCTTTGGAACCAAATTCCGTCTGATATACATTTTCTTTTTGTAAGTACCGTAAAATTTCTACTTCACTCATGCCAAGAATAGGAGCAAGTTCTTTGGCCGTATATTCCTTATCGACGACATGCTGTGGTCTTTTTTTATTGGTTGTTCTAGAAGCATCCAAATAAGCAATCAATTTATAGGAAGCAACATTTTCAGCAAGGGGTTCTTTATCCTTCGAATAAATGGTTCCTCTTGCAGCTTGAATGGTTTCTGTTCTTGTCGTTCTGTTGGCAGCAAGTGCTTGTAGATTAACCCCATCAATTTCTTCGGATAAGGAAAGTTGGAGTAGCCTTACAACCATAAACGCAAACAAAAAAAGACAAAACACAATGACAAGTTTATTCATCTTGATATTGTTTCGTCTTTTCTTCTTCATCCGTCACCACGCCCTATTTTTCCTCTATTGTTTTGATGTTATTATTATTATAGCTTAAACCTTCATTCTTTGCAACTTCCTCTATCTTATCAAGACTTGCAAGTTCATTGATTTTCATGGAAAGACTTTCGTTGATTTTTTCTTGACTTGCAATTTCTTTTTTCGCTTTTTCAACTTCGAAGTTAATTTGGGAAAGCGTTGCTTTTGAGAAGACAATCGAAATAGGCAAAGAAACAACTAATACAGCTGCGAACATATAAAGTAAGCGTTCAAATTTTCCCATTTTTAATCGTTTCTTTACTTTTCTCATTTTTTATTCCTCCTCTTTGATTTTTTCAACAACTCTTAAAATAGCACTTCGACTTCTTCGGTTTTTTTCTAACTCTTCCTTGCTTGCCTTAATTCCTTTTTGATAGACAAGTCGAAAGTAAGGTTGATAAGAAAGTGGTATTTCTGGAAGTCCTTTTACTTTCGCATCTATTTCCGTAATTTCTTTAAACTTCTGTTTTACAATTCGGTCCTCTTTCGAATGAAACGTAATGACTGCCACTCTTCCACCAAGAGAGACCATAGAAAGTGCATCTTCTAACGCTTTTTCTAAGACTCTTAGCTCATCATTGACTTCAATTCGAATGGCTTGAAAAATTTGTTTGGCAGGATGCTTTTGAAGACGCTTTTGAATCGGTACCGCACTTTTTATAATGTCTACAAGTTCTAAGGTCGTATCAATCGGTTTTTCTTTGCGATACGTTACGATTTTTTTAGCAATCGCTCCTGCGAAGTTACTTTCTCCATATTCTCTAAAAATATGGGTCAAATCTTCTTGTGTGTATTCATTGACAACATTCCAAGCACTTTTTTCCTGTCTTACATCCATTCGCATATCTAGTTTGGCATCTTGATGATAACTAAATCCTCTTTTTCCATCATCGAATTGTGGACTGGATACACCAAGATCAAAAAGAATGGCATCAATATGGGAAACATTTTGCTTTTCTATTTCTTTCTTCATATTCACAAAGTTCGTTTGAAAGATAGAAAAGTTATCTCCAATTTCAGCAAGTTTTTTCTTGCTGTAGCTTACTGCTTCGCTATCTTGGTCAAAGGCGAATAAAAAACCCCTTTTTATTCTTTTTAAAATTGCACCACTATGCCCTGCGAAGCCAAGTGTCATATCGATGACAATACTATCCTCTTTGAGTGAAAGACTATCGATGGCTTCTTGCAGCATTACACTCTCATGCATCAAATCACCATCTTTCATCACTTTCTTGAAAGAGTTCCTCGGCAATTTCTGCCATATTTTCTTGTTCACTCGTAAAGAAAGTATCCCATTTTTCTTCATCCCAAATCTCAAGTCGTTCGCCAGTTCCAATAATGACACATTTCTTGGAAAGACCTGCGTACTTTGATAAAGGATCTGGAAGAAGGATTCTTCCTTGTTGATCGAGTTCTACTTCCATCGCGCCAGATAAAAAGAAACGGACAAAGCTACGGGCATTTTTCTTTGTGAATGGAAGATGCTCTAACTTTTCAGCAATTTTTTCAAAAGATGCTTTCGCATAGACATAAATACATGGTTCAATTCCACGTGTCACAATAAAGTTATTCCCTAACGTTCCACGAAACTTAGCTGGAATAATCAATCTTGCTTTCTGATCTATGGAATGATGATATTCTCCCATCAACATGAAAATCCCCCACTTTTCCCCACAATTATCCACTTCTTGAATTTATAATACTATAGAAAATAGAGTTTGTAAAGAGAAAAACGTGGATTTTTAAAATGTGTATTTAAAAAATGTCAAATGAAAAAACGTTTCAACTTTTAAAAACCAACTCTCATTTTAAACAAATTGTTTCATCTTTTATGATCCTTTTCTCGCAATACCTTAAAAATAATGACAAAAAAAGAAAAGAACAATCGAACTTTTCTTTTCTAGCTATCTTATAGTGTTTTAAAAGATGAATCTATTTTGCAGCTGCTTTTCCATAAACATGAACTTTTACTGAAAAACTCTTTGCTGTTGCTGTAGGTACATAAGAATCTGCAACCCACATTTTTAAGCGATACTTCTTTGTAGTCGTAGCTGTAAAGGTTCCGCTTGCTAATTTCATTTGTCCACTTGGAAGACCCGTCGTTGCATCTGCTGAAGATGTAGGTGTAAAATTTGTTGGTCCTAGTACTTGTGAAGTTGTAGTGGATGTAATATCGTCCAAGTACAATTTTACCTCATTGTTAGCTAGTGTACTTGTAGATACTTTTTCAGCACCAATAGCCCAATTAATTGTTGCACTTCCACCCATTGTTGCTGCGACTGTAAAGTCAAATACATTTGTACCAGAAGCAAGCGCTTTTCCTGTCGCATCAGTAGTCGGCATCATGTTAGTAATAGAAATTCCATTGGTTGGTTCTGTATAACTCATCGTAATCGTTCCTGTTGTAATCGTATTGGTTTTTGTACCTGTACCCGTATAAGTAAAGACTGCAAAAGATACGCCAATTACTGCGACTAATAAAATGGCTACTCCTAATATAGATATGAATGTCATTTGTGATGAAGATGTTTGATTTGGTTCCATGTTACCTCTCCTTTTCTTATTCTCTATTAACATTTTACTATGTACCCCCCCCCGTCAAGTTTTTAAAGAACAGTAGCCATTTGTTGACAACGTAAAATTTACGTTCTCCTTATGATTCCATATTGTTATTTTTAGGACAAGATAATCTCAATAAATTACATATTAAAAAGATAGACTATGATGAGATAGATCTATCTTACAGATTATTAAGAAAATAATAATCTAAAAAACACACATTAAATTTAAGCCAAAATGCACACATATTTCCAAAACAAACAGGACGTTACTTCTTAATTTAACGAAAGAAATTTTTCCTTCAGAATTTTTGCAAAATCAGCTTTTTATTCAAAAACAAAGGGATCATCAATTTTCCCTGTACCTTGAGAGAGTGTGACACTCGATTTTAGATATACGACTGGTCGAACAATGCGGTCCCCACCTTGCGCATAGCCGATGTCGACAATGCCACCTCTAGTGACACGAAACAAGCCAACGGCACTGCCCCATTCCGGAGTTATGGCCCATTGTAAATCATTGCTGTCATATAACCAATCGTTCGTTGTGCAATCTGTTGTTGTTCCTTTAGAGTTGTTATACCATGTTGGAATCTCTCTCTCTAAACAGCTTTCTCTACTCACTGTACTTCCTCCTCCTGTCGCATACCCATAATCAGAGGGATACATTAATCCTACCTTACCAACCCAAGAAATTGGTCTTGTTTTGTTACATATACCTGTTGTTGTGCATGTCTCTTTTCCTCGTTCTCTTTTATAAAGTATTTCTGTTGTTAAATCAATATAACTACTACTTCCTCCCAAGTACCATTTTGTATCCCCTATCACCCTCCTTGCCTCTTCACTTAATCCTGTAGTAGTAAAATCACATGCTTTTGTTCCATTGTTTTCACCATAGGGACATAATCCACTTTCTTGGTTCCAATAAAGACTTCCTGTTACTCCTATTGTTTCGCTTTCGTGATTAGGATTTAACAAATACATGAGTCTCGAATCTGTCCAGTCATTACTTCCATACTCCGATTCTGATGAACCTGTCCCACTTGGTTTGTTGTCAAAAGATATGTAACCACCAATCCCACTACTCCGTATTAGTTTAATTCTCTTCTCTTTAATTCCATTTCCATCTTCTACTGTAAAGATTCCGATGATTCTCCATCCCGCTGTTTCTCCATTGAACGTTACATAGTTATTGGGATCACTTCCTATGTACCTATAGTCCTTTAGCTCTTCTGCTGAGTATCCTGCTTGTTGGACTCCTGCTTGATGACTAAACTCATACATGTTCTTTCTTTCAGTTTCACTACTTTCTTCATAACTTTTACTGTTTAAATACTCTTTCATTAATTTACTTGTCGCAAGTTCTCCTGGTAATTGACTCGAATAAACAGCTACCTTACTTTGATAAGTTTTCCCCATTTCACTATTGGGTGTCTTCTCATCTAACCAGAGTCTTAATTCATATGTAACCTTTCTACCTACTTCCAAAGGTTCTCCTACTACAAAGTTGGTTAAATCTTTAATAGTTCCTTCTACTACTTTTCCATTGTTCCCTTTTAATTCATATTTTAAATATTGTGTATTTAATAATTGTTTCCCAGAAATTGGTCCCTCATCTTCTAATGTGATTCGGTAATAAGCTTTTAGTGTCCCTTCATTTGTGATTGTAAAGGTATATGGTTTTGTTTGTTTCCCTTCACTATCACTCATAGTCCCTACATCTTTTAAATTGATATACTCTCCTTCTTCAAAATCAATTTTAAAAGAACCGGCTGCAATAGATACTTTCTTTGTTCCTTGCGTAGTGACTCGATACATGGCATAACTTGTTCCAAGTAATACGCCGATTCCTATTAATATGAATAGACCCATCAATATCAGATTCCTTTTTAGGCCTTTTTCATCTTGTTCTTCTATCTTTATCTTTTTATACCGTTTCATCTCTTGACACCTCTATTTTCTTAAGTGTACTACAAACTA
>CANQVB010000052.1 GCA_947627225.1 uncultured Bacilli bacterium | reverse complement strand
ACTTTCTTTGGGGTAAGGGGAAGTCTGCCCTTTTTGCCTATCTTTATAAAATAAATTTTGTTTTTCTTTTCAGACTAATCCTCGTTTCTTTTTTTTAGAGTATAACACATCTTGTTTGAAAAGACAAAGTAGGGTATAATAACAATAGAATAGGGAGGGATAACATGATTTTCAGAAAACCATATGCCTTTATCATTCAACATTTTAGGAAAATCCATCTTGCTTTGTTATTATTTGCTATTTATGTGTTTATAAAAACCAATCAAGTTATCGCTTTCATAAATGAGTTTATAGATACGAGAACTTATAATGCTTCCTTAGAATCCATAGATAGACATCTTTCCTTTTTTACGTATTTATCGATTTTGTTAATTCTTGCGATGACAGGGGTTTTGATTTATGTTTTGGCTTATAAGAAAAAGCCATGGAAGACGTATCTAATTCCTTTTGCATCGTATGCCCTTTTATTCGTTCTTTTCCTTTTCACAACGAGCTACTTTCATGGCTTTGGAGATGAGTCTTCCTTTGTAACGGCAAGGACAATGTCCCAATTGGTGCAGTTTGTCTCCTTATCTCAGTATGCGGTTTTTTTGCTGTTAATTATTCGTATTCTAGGACTTGATTTAAAGAAATTTGATTTTGTCCATGATAAAGAGTATTTGGAAATTAAGGAAGAAGACCGTGAGGAATTTGAAGTTAGTGTCGAATTTGATAAAGATAAAATTGTTCGCTTTTTTAAACGACAAATGCGAGAAGCAAAGTACCTATATCAAGAGCATCCACTTGTGTTTAATATCATTTTTGTTGTTCTTGTTGTAAGTGGTGTTGGCTATTTATATTACTACTTTGGTGTTGTGAATAAAACCTATCAACAAAACGATCCTGTTCAAGCGCTTTCTTATGAGATAACCGTAAAAGAAAGTTATTTTACAGCTTCTAATTATAAAGGAGAAGTGATTCAAAGTGGGAAAGATTATGTTGCTGTTTTGTTACACGTGAAAAACTATGGAGCGAAGCGAACATTCAATCTGGATCGGTTGCGTCTTTTAAACAAGGGACATGCTTATTATTATACGCGTTTACGAGAACCTTCTTTTAAAGATTTAGGCGCTACTTATAAGAAACAGGAATTAGCTTATGATGAGGCAACCTCGTTCTATTTAGTCTTTGAAGTGGACCAGAATCTTGCAAACGATAATTTTGTGCTTTATTATCAAGATATTATAGAAAATAAAACCTTACAATATAAAAAAATAAAACTAAATCCTGTCGATTTACATCAAACGAAAACGATTGCGAAAGTCAAGAATGAAGAAGAAATGGAACTTTCAGGAATAGGAGTTGAAAAGAAGGCGATTACCTTTTTAACATCAAGCATCCAAGAAAGTGCCAGTTATTCCGTTCTTTCTTGTAATCTGAGTACATGTCAGATGGGAACGAAGACTGCCACGAATCAAAATGGAAAACTTTTGGTTACATCTTACGCATCTTTGGATTTTGAAGGGAAAGATTTCGTTGACTTTTCAAAGGACTATGGTAAAATAGTATATAAGGATAGTAATGGTAAGACCCATACAGTTCATGTAGAAAGTGCAACGGAAGACGACTATGCTGGAAAATACTTGTATTTGAAAGTTCCAAACGAACTGGAACAGGCAACGTCTATACAACTGGTTTATACCATTCGAAACAGGGAGTATATATATCAAGTAAAATAGGAGATTATTATGGAGCAAAAAACGAAAAAAAGATTGGGAATTTTAGGTGTAATTTTGTTAGTGGTAGTAGTAGCATTACTGTATTACTTCTTGTTTTTACTGCCTTCTTTAAAATTTCAGGAACAAGAAAGTTTGTTGGAAAAAGCTGGAAAAAAATATTTCGCGCAGAATACATACCTTCTTCCAAAAGAAGGAAAGATTCGCGAGGTACGACTCAGCCTTCTTTATGAAAAAAAATACATTGATTCTATTTATGCACCCAATACTAACAAATTATGTAGTGGAAAAAATTCTTTTGTAAAAGTAAAAAATACAAAAGGAAAATATGAATATTATACCTATCTTGAATGTGGTAGTTACCAATCAAGCACAGACCATGAAGGACCTGTCATTACACTGAATGGAAAAGACAGCATTACCATTGCAAGAACAAAAACTTATCAAGAAGAAGGGGTTAAGAGTGTTCGTGATAATCAAGATGGCCTTTTGGATGTGAAAGAAGTTCAAGTGGATGCCAGTCAAGTCGATACAACAAAAGCAGGTGTTTATGAAGTGGTTTACACAGCATCTGATAGTCTTGATAATAAAACAGTAAAGGTTAGAAAAGTAAAAGTCGTAGAGAAGCTTGCAACTACAATCGAGAATGCGACGGATAAAAAAGGATATTATCAAGGAAATGAGGGAAACAATTACCTTCTTTTGAACGCCATGCTATTTCGCATTGTAGGAGTGGATGAAGATGGAAATATTACCATTGTATCCGATGAAACATTAGCCAATGTGGATTACTCCTTAAAGAACAGAAAAGTAAGTGGAAGTGCTATCGATAAGTGGTTGAATGAATATTTTTACAACAAACTTTCTACCAAAGCAAAAGCTTTGCTTGTTACCAATGGAAATTGGTGTACAGATACCTTAGGAAAGGATGCACTTTCTACAACAAAATGCAGTAAGTACACTAAGATGAAAGCAGGACTCATCAGTGTGCAAGATTATAACAAGTCTTTAAAAGATGGAACCAGTTACCTAAGTACGAATGATATTGTGCAGTGGATGATGAATCCAAGTAGTGAAAAAGGAAAAATTTGGACAGAGCGCAGTAATTATTATTATGATGAAAATACGTACTTTAAGGATTATGATGAAGACATTCTATTCGGAGTAAGACCAGGCTTGAAACTGAAAAAAACAGTAGAAGTTGTAGGAGGAGATGGAAGCTATAGTAATCCATTCTTGTTAGGTGATTATGAAAAAGCAAGAGTACAAACGAAACTCAATACAAGGTTGAGTGGAGAATTTGTAAGTTATTCAGGTTATTTGTTCCGAATTGTAGATATTGACCAAGATGGAAATACACATGTCATTTCAGATGGTGTTTTAAGAAGTAATGGAACAGTCATTACAATTAATTATCCAAATATAGAAAAAGCAGCCATTTATAATCCAACAGAAAATCAAAATTTAGGCTACCTTATTTCCAATGAAATGACGCAATATATCAAAACCGGTTCTTTTGTAAAAAAGAAAATTACAGTTCCGATTTATAAAGATCGTGCCCTTTATCAACAAGAAGTCAAAACAAAAACATATGAAGTGAAAATTGCAGCGCCAAATACATTTGATTTATTTAGCGCAAGAAGAAGTAATTCTGGACTAGAAGGTTATTGGTATCTGAATTCTTCTCAAACGAAATATCGTAGATATAAGGCAAGTTCCAGCGGAACGATTTATTATACAAATGTTATTGATAATTCGGCAACAGGTGTAAAGATTAGCGCTTACCTTAATAAAAATTTAAAAATTACAGGTGGCAGTGGAACAGCAGAAGATCCATATAAGATAAAGTAGTAAAGAAATAAAGGAGTCGGTATGATGAAGAGGAAGCAAAAACGAGAATACAAAAAAAGAAGAAGTTGGGGTTGGCTAGTTATAGTAATTGTTCTTTTTCTTGCAGGTGGATATATGCTTTCTAGTTGGTTAATACCTCCTTATCAGATTGAAGATCGAATACCTAATATGAAGAAAATAGAAAAAGCAGAAAAAGATAAAGTCATTGGTTGGCTTCGCGTGCAAGGAACAAACATAGATATGCCTGTGATTTATCGTGATGAAGATACAGATGTAACCAAAATGGATTATGATTTCGCATGGAGTTATCCCAAGACAGAAACACTACAAAATAGAGCCATATTTACTTCGCATAACGTACTGAATGTCTCCTCTAATCCGTTGCTTGAAAATGAAAAATTTCGACGATTTGAATCACTTCCTGCTTTCCTTTATTCCGAATTTGCCGAAAAAAACCAATTTATTCAATATAGTGTAGATGGAAAAAATTATCTGTATCAAATCTTTTCGGTGAGTATAATTAAGGAATCATCCATTGACTATGATCACGATTCTTTCGAACAAGATGTCATGAAAAAATATATAAAAAAGGCCAAACAAGAAAGTTATTATGATTATGATATAGATGTCGATGAAACAGATTCTATTGTTACACTCATTACTTGTACGAGGTTTTTTGGGGCAACAGATGCGTATTCTTTAAAAATAGAAGCGCGCAAGATTCGAGAATATGAAAGGGCCAAACAAGTGGCGTTGAAAGTAAAATCTAATTATCAAGAAATTGATGAAAGAATGAAAGAAGGTGTAGAAAATGAAGTTGCGTAAACGAAAAAAACTAAGAATTGTATTCTTTGCCATTTTTCTTTTCCTTCTCTTCGGTACTGTGGTATGGAAGTGGAGTGATAGCAACCTAACTAACTTGAAACAAAATGCAAAAGTGGACCGTAAAACAGTCACAGAAGGAACGGAGAGTTTTACAAGAAGCTGTATTCCTAAAAATAATGAAAACATTCAAAAGCAATTTGGAACTGTCGAAGATATAAGAACAAGTATAAATGGTAATACCGTTAAGGTAGAGGGCTTAAAAGACACAGTTGTTGCTGTTGTTGAATCTGGAAGTTTTTCTAGTGGAAAACATTCTCCAGTAAATGGAACTGTTTCTATTACGATTCCTGATAAACCTGATGATCCAGTAGATTTGACAACTTTAAAAGTATATATTTACCCGAAAGAAAGATATGAGAATGGTGAAGCTCTCTGTGAGACGGATGATGCACTTTATTTTATAGCTGTAGAACCAGAACAAACAGCCCAAACAAATGACGTCTACTATAGTGAAGCCTGCACGAATTATCGTAATCAATATGGAGGCATTCCAGAAATGAGGCAGGCCGTTTCTTACTGCTTTGAAGAAACAACTGATGCTGCGTATAGTCTAGAAACTGTCCAATCGTGGATTAATACAGCAGAAAGCGCTTACAGGTTAAAACAGGGAATCCTTGCTAATAATAAACAATTGACTAAAGATCCAGATGCAGTAGACGTAGACGATCCTTCTAAACAACAGACTCTATATTGTAATGCTTTTACATTCGATACTTTTGATGAAAACGGAAAATTAAAAAATTATGCCAATGTCAAAAAATATACACATACTAAAACGACACCATCTACACATGGCTATTGCGAAACCGAATGTCAAGAAACGGTAACTGTAAAATTTCAAGCACCTGTGGCATTACAAATTGGACACTGTTTTCCATATCAAGTTGAAATTGAATCCAAAGTAGAATGTATAGCTAAGGAAACACACGCCCCACCAGTTTTACAAAGAAAACCAGTTTGTATTCCACGAGCTAGTTGTTATGGTACTTATGATCATGGTCATGATCAAGGCGGACCTACGGAAGAATTTGATAGCTGTATTTTAGATTGTGATGGTGGAAAATATAGTCAAAAATGTATTAATAGTTGTTATCAGAAAACCTATGGAAACCAAGTGAAAACTACTAATTCCAAGATGTTAAATTATAATAACAAAGAAACAGTAAAATTTGTCGACGATTGCCCTAACTGCAATAAAGCTTCTTTGAACGTTAATGGTAGAATGGTTACATGTAATAACAGTTTCCATGAAGGGAATTGGAGTAGTCCAGACTATACGGATGAGAATGGACAACCTTATTCAGCAGAGGAAATTTATGCCTTTAGACAAAAGTATCCAGGGGGACGCTATGAAAAACAAGGTGGAGTATGGACGTGGATAAGGGATGATTCAGAATGTGGAAGCGATACAGGCTATTATTATTTTTCAACTTTGGCACTTACTCGTTCACTTTTAAATGGATATCGAAGACCTGATAAGGTGGATGAACACTATATATCAAAAGATAGTTTTAAAATGGAATATAATGATACTTTTAAATGCGATTCCGTATGTAGTTGGGTTGGATGTCCAAATGAAGTTGTTTTACCGGCAGACAATGAAGGGGCTAATAGTGATTATCAGAGACAATTGAATGAATATAATGCTGATTGGCAACAATGTAATGCTAACGCAACTTGCGATACGACAACAACCGTATACACAGTCACCATAGATAAAGATGATAAAGATAGTGTTAACTATGAAGTTTATAAAACATCCCAAAAGCCAGGAAATGAGCCAAGTAAAGATGGAGATGGTATTATTATAGATTATAGTGGACGCTGCTATGACAAAGAAGATGGTTGGGAATACCGAAATGTAATTACTTTCCCAAGATTATGGGAAGCAAACAAGAATTTTCTTCTTACGACAAAAGAACCAAACGATTCTGCAAATTATACATACAAAGGAAATGTTTTCTGTACGAGTCGTAGTTCGAAAGAAGTGAATTTGAATTGGTATGAGTGGAAAATGAGTAATGGAAATATTCTTTATGGTGATGTTGACCTAAGCGGTTATTTGCATCCATCTGATGTGGCGCTTCTTCAGCAATACAACGCAAGGCTAGTCGACTTTTCTGAGCAACAAAAAAAAGTAGCTGATGTGAATCGTGATGGTAGTATAGATGCGGATGATGTAAGCGCTCTTTTAGAGGCACTAAGTGTAACGGATCACAAAACTGATTTTCCAGATCGAACAAACAATATTAATGTCCATATTGGAAGTGGAGAAAATAACAAAGGAAATGATCACCTATGGGGCTTGATGGGCTGGAACTTTGATATTAACTGTTTCTATGCTGCTGCACAACCACCAGGTCCAGGAGAAGAGACGGATATTGATATTTCTACAGATCCAAAATGTACAAACGGGAAATGTCAGCCAGATCCAGACAACCCAACAGAACTTGTTCCTCAAAGTTTATACACATTCCGTACAGTTTCATTAACTGACATGTTCCCAGAAAGAGAAGCAAGATGGAATTGGAGTTGTAATGCTTCCAATACCAACAATGAAAATTATCCCGTACA
>CANQVB010000051.1 GCA_947627225.1 uncultured Bacilli bacterium | reverse complement strand
TGGAATGGGGGTTGTTGCCAAACTTTTGCTTCCTAGAATCAAAGAAGCTTACGAAAAAGGAAATACAGTTTTAGATGGTCTTTATTCGTGGGATGAGTATTTGATTTTAAAAGAAGAATTTGGAACGAAGCTAAAATTATTGGCGGTGATTACTTCGAAAGAATTAAGATATGCGCGAATTGCAGTGCGAAAAACAAGACCTTACAACCAAGAGGAAATTCGGGAAAGGGATATTAAAGAAATTGAAAACTTAGCAAAGGGAGGACCCATTGCTTTTGCGGATGAATTTCTTTTCAATAATGAAGATAAAAAAGCTTGCCTTGAAAAATTGAGAGGTATTTTAAAAAAGTGGGAGGAAGAAAATGAAAACAATGACACACAATGAAATTCGAAATTTATGGAGACAATATTTTGAACAACAAGGACATGCTTATTATGAGAGTGCTTCTTTAATTCCAGTTAATGATGATAGCCTGTTATGGATTAATGCCGGTGTGGCACCTTTGAAAAAGTTTTTTGATGGAACGGTGGTGCCTGATACCAAAAGAATTGTAAACATTCAAAAGTGTATTCGTACCAATGACATTGAAAATGTGGGGATTACAAAACGGCATTTAACCTTCTTCGAAATGATGGGAAATTTTTCGATTGGTGATTACTTTAAAAAAGAAGCCATTCATTTTGCATTTGAACTTCTAACAGGAGATGCGTGGTTTCAAATTCCAGTTGAGAAACTGTATGTCACAATCTATACGAATGATGAAGAAGCATATAAGTGCTGGGTAGAAGAAGGCTTTTTAGAAGATCATATTATACGTCTTCCTGGAAACTTTTGGGAAATTGGAGAAGGACCTTGTGGACCAGATAGTGAAATTTTCTTTGATCGTGGAGAAAAATATGATCCAGATAAAACAGCCCTTCAAAAGTTTAAGAAGGATGAAGAGCAAGAAAGATATATTGAAATTTGGAATAATGTATTCAGTCAGTTTAATGCCAAAGAAGGTATCCCTCGTTCTAACTATCAAGAACTTCCTCACAAAAATATTGATACTGGAGCAGGACTTGAGAGATGGTGTACGATTTTTCAAGGAGTAGATAGCTTGTTTGAAACGGATTTGTTTCGACCTATTTTAGAAAAACTAGAGGATATGGCAGGCATTCTATATGATG
The DNA here is from genome assembly GCA_947627225.1 of uncultured Bacilli bacterium. Classification (GTDB taxonomy): domain Bacteria; phylum Bacillota_I; class Bacilli_A; order RF39; family UBA660; genus CANQVB01. Next base: position 5,858 of record CANQVB010000051.1, on the reverse strand, counting down.
GACAAACCCCATTCAAAGTAATCGCAGATCATATGAAAGCGATTACCTTTGCCCTTGCGGATGGTGCTTGTTTTGAAAATGTTGGTCGGGGCTACGTGATCAGAAGACTGCTTCGAAGAAGCGTTCGTTTTGGAAAACAATTAGGCTTTCGGGAACCCTTCCTTTATAAGCTAGTTTCTACAGTGGTTTCTGTAATGAAGGATGCTTATCCTTATCTTGTAGAAAAACAAGTCTTGATAGAAACGATGGTATTAGAAGAAGAAAAATTGTTTTTAAAAACATTGGAAGCAGGGGAAAGACGCTTGATAGAACTTACCAAAGATTCTCCAGATGGAAAAATTAGTGGTAATGATGCTTTCAAACTTTATGATACCTATGGCTTTCCTTTTGAACTGACCGAAGAGTATTTGCACGAATTAGGATTTACAACGTCTAAAGAAGAGTTCGATAAATATATGGAAGAAGCAAGAAATACAGCCAAAAAAAGTGCACGAACGAAAACACAAATGGCAAGTCAAAAGCAAGTGCTTTTAGATTTCAAGAAAGAATCTAGCTTTGTGTATGGTCTATATCGCCTGAAAACCAAGGTGCTTGCAATCGTTGCCAAAGATTCGCTTCCAAAGAAACTAGAAAAAGACGGATATATCATTTTAAAGCGAACTTGCTTTTATTCAGAGTCTGGTGGACAAGTTTCTGATACCGGTATGATTATTGGAAAAAGTTTTAAAGCACGTGTTGTGGATGTTTTTAAAGGACCTAATGGACAACACATTCATAAAATTCGTCTTTTAGATGGCATCATTCAAGTTGGAGATGATTGTGAAGCTGTTGTGGATCAAGAAAGAAGAAAAGCAATTGAAGCCAACCATAGTGCAGTTCATATGCTTCATTATGCCTTACAAGAAGTTGTTTCCAAAGACATTCGTCAAGCAGGTAGTTATGTGGATAGTGAACGTCTTCGACTTGATTTTACCTATCCTTCTAAAATGACAGATGAAAAAATTCTTGCCGTTGAAGACAAAGTGAATGAACAGATTCAAAAGCAAAGCATTGTTTCCACTGAAGTGATGCCGCTTGAAAAAGCGAAAGAACTAGGTGCGATGGCGCTTTTTACGGAAAAATATGGCAAAGAAGTTCGCGTTGTTAAAATGGGAAAATCCATTGAACTTTGCGGAGGAACCCATCTATCGAATACCAAAGATGCGAAACGGTTTGCAATCTTTTCGATAGAATCCAAAGGAAGTAATGTTTACCGAATTGAAGCGTGTACGAAAGATAAAGTGGAAGATATGTTATTTAAAGCCATCAAGCCTTATAATGATGAAATGATGAAGCTATTAATGAAAGCGAAAGAAATGATAGAAACGGCACATAAAGAAGGCATTTCCTTATCTTTTGATGTAGATATTGACCACAGTAAACCAACCTCTTATAAAGATATTATCTTTAATCAAAATGAGCTTTCCTATGTGCAGACAGAAGTAAAGACATTAGAGAAAAAATACTTTGAAGAACGAGAAAAAATGCGTCTTTCAAACTTAAGTACATATCTAGAGCAACAAGAACAAATTGGAGACATTCCACTTTTGTATCTTACCTTTCAAGAGGAAGATCTTGCACTTCTAAAGTCTTTGGCAGATGCACTTTGTAATCGTTTACAAAAAGGAGTCGTTTTCTTGCTGAATCAGAAGAAAGACCATAGCGTTAATTTGGTGTGTAGAAGTAGCATTGAAAGTGTGCATGCAGGATATTTAGTGAAAGAGGCCAGTATACTTTTAGAAGGAAATGGGGGAGGAAGTGCCACTTTTGCGCAAGGGGGTGGAAAAAAAGATACGCATCTTTCAAAAGTTAGGGAACTTGTCTTTCATACTTTAAAAGAAGGAACTAGAAAATGACATATGTATTAACGGGAGCTGTAGCTTCCTTTCCCAAAGAAATCGAGAGATTGATTGTACAAAATCACTTTGTCGAAGACGAACGTTTCGTCTATGATTTAGAAGACATTTCCCTTTTTTCCCTTCTTGAAAAAGTCAATACGATTTCTTTTCTTTCTAAAAAGAAGGTTGTGATTTTAAAAAACGCTTTCTTTTTAGGTGGTGTAGCAAAACGAAAATTAGAAGAAGAGGAAGTCAATGCTTTCTTAGAATACTTAGATCATCAACAAGATGATGTCCTTTTCATCTTAACGGTAGAAAAGTTGGATGAGAGGAAAAAAAAGTTGTTGAAAGAAATTCGTGAAAAGACAACGGTTCTTTCTCTTGCCTATGATTTGCGGAAAGAAATTCAGGAAAGAATGCAAGGCTATAGGATCAAAGAAGATGCCATTTCTTCTTTGATGCAGGCTGTCGCAAGGGAAGAAGCTCGTCTTCCCCTAGAATGTGAAAAATTAAAACTTTATGCGCTTGAGACCAAAGTGATTGAGAAAAAAGATGTGGAAGAGTTGGTTGCTTTTTCTCTTCCAGAGCAAGAGGAAACAGTATTTTCTTTTTCGAATCACTTAGCCAAGAAAGATAAAAAAGGTGCCTATCAAGATTACTTGCTTCTTTGTCGAATGGGTGTAGATGCACTTTCTTTGATGGGACTTTTGGAAAGTCAGTATCGTGCACTTTATCAAGTTAAAATTTTATATGACGAAGGAAATAATCAAGAAAAAATAGCCAAGCGTCTCGCCATGCATCCGTTTAGAGTAGCAAAACTACAAGAAGTAATGCGTCTTTATTCTAGAAAAGAAATTCAATCTTTTTTAACGTTTTTATCTGATTTAGATGAGCAGTTTAAACGAGGTAATATTGAAGGAGATTTTTTAATAGATTTACTCATTCTTCAAGTATAATAAAAGTAGGAGGCAAAATGTTAACGGTAGAAAATATTTCAAAAAATTATGGAGAAGTAAAAGCGGTACAACATTTATCATTTACCTGTCGGGAAGGTGAAATCTTTGGTCTTTTAGGAGAAAATGGAGCTGGCAAAACGACAACCTTTCGTATGATTATGGGACTGTTAGATGCGAAGGAAGGAACTATTTTACTAGATGGAAAGCCGATTGATTACACCAAAACAGACCAAATTGGTTTTGTCACGGAAGAAAGAAGCTTACTCACCAAGTTAACGGTGGAAGAACAAGCTCAGTTTTATGGCATTTTGAAAAACATGTCTGAAAAAGAAATTGAAACAGCCCTTGCTTTTTGGTTAAAACGATTTCACATGGAAGAGTATAAAACACGGAAGATTAAGGAACTTTCGAAAGGAAATCAACAGAAAATTCAGTTTATCTGTGCTGTGATGCATCAACCAAAACTTTTGATTTTAGATGAACCTTTCACAGGACTTGATCCTATTAATGTAGAATTATTAAAAGAGGCGATCTACGATTTAAAAAAAGAAGGCTGCATGATTATCTTTTCTTCTCATCAAATGGAGTATATTGAAGAATTTTGTGAAAAGCTTGTTATCTTGGTAAAGGGAAAAGCGATCTTGAATGGATATTTGAAAGACATCAAAAAAGCTTATGGAATGAAACGAATTGAGATTATAGGAAATGTGATGAAGGAAGACTTTGAACAAGTAAAGGGAATTACAAAAATAAAGAAGCAACAAGATAAATGGATTTTAGAAATTGATCAGGAAGATGTGGTTCAAAAAGTTTTTCAGGCCATTGAAGGAAAAAAGATTTCTAAATTCGAAGCAATGGAACCTACATTAAATGAAATTTTTATTGAGAAGGTAGGTGAGGCAAAATGAAAAAGAAATTCACATATCTTACAAAAATGAGTCTTTTCAAAAAAATAAAATCAAAGTGGTTTCTAGGCGTGAATCTTATTTTTGCGCTTTTGGTTATTTTCCTTTTCAATATCGATACCATCATTACATCTTTTGGAGGAGATTTTAAGGAAGAAACAGAAATTATTCTTTTAGATAAGACAGAAGAAGTAGGTTCTATCTTTTCTTCTTATATCCTGTCAGAAGAAAATACAGCAGGTGAGAGTAGTCGCTATGAAATAAAAATAGCCAAGCAAAAAAGTGAGGAAGAAGCGAAGAAAAAATTAAAGAATGAAAACCAAGTTCTTCTTATCTTTGAGGAAGATCCAAGTAACTATCTTGCAGCCAAAATAATCAGTAAAGGGAAAATAAGTGCTCTTGATTATCAGATCTTTGTCCAGGCCATGAATCAGGTTAAAAATACCTATGCGCTTTCTCTTTCTAACATTGATCCAGAAGAGATGCAAAAAATTTCAAGTCCTATTTCGATTCAAAGAGAAGTCTTAACGAAAGAACAAACCATAGATGAAAGTATGGACACCATCATGGGAACTGTTTTTCCAACGATTATTTTACCATTTTTTATGCTGACCATTTTCTTAGTGCAAATGATTGGTGCTGATATTTGTGAGGAAAAGAGTACAAGAAGTATGGAAGTGATTATTTCAAATGTCAGTCCTAAAGTTCATTTCGCATCCAAAGTGGTTGCTGCCAATCTATTTGTTTTCATTCAAGGTGCTTTGCTTTTCTTGGATGTTGTGCTTGCCTTTTTCATTCGAAGCGGTCTTTCAAATGGGAATGCACTAGGCAGTTTATCTGTATCCTTAGGTGGTGTTTGGGAGAGTATGGAAGCAACTGGATTTATACAACAACTTTGGTATTTTATTCCACTTGTTCTTCTTTTGATGCTTGTCTCATTTATTGCGTATTCTCTTCTTGCAGGAATTCTTGCTAGTATTACGACGAACTTGGAAGACTTTCAACAAATTCAAACACCTATTATCATCATTTCTTTGGTAGGCTATTATCTTGCAATGATGGCTGCAGTGTTTAAAGGGTCTTGGTTCATTCATGCACTTTCCTATGTTCCTTTTGTATCCAGTCTTTTATCACCGGCATTGTTTGTGCTTGGAGAAGTTGGAATCCTGGATTTAATTCTTTCCATTCTAATCACAATTGTAGTAGATGTTTTACTGGTTCAGTATGGAATGCGCGTTTACAAAGCAGGAATTTTAAATTATTCCAATGAAAAGGTATGGAAGAAATTTGCGAAGACAATTAAAAATAAAGATGTTTAAGTGTATTCGCTAAAAAAATAGAAAAAGTATTCGAAAAGTTTCCGAATACTTTTTAAAATAGGTTTTTATTCATTTTGGTGCAAGAAAGGAGACTTGAACTCCCACGACCTTATGCGGTCACTACCCCCTCAAAGTAGCGCGTCTACCGATTCCGCCATTCTTGCAGAAGACAAGCTTATTATAACAAAATGGAAGCAGTTTGTACAGCTTTTTACGTAATTTTCAGCGTGACTTTAGAAGTTATGGAAAAATATATCTTTTTCTTGTTCCGTTTTCATGATATACTAAAAACACCACTTGCGAAGGTGGCGGAATCGGTAGACGCGCTACGTTCAGGCCGTAGTAGAAAAATCTGTGGGAGTTCAAGTCTCCTCCTTCGCACCAGGTAGATACCAAACTCGGACTTTTATAGACTTTTCGAGTAAATATAGAAAACGCACTTGATAAAAGTGCGTTTGTATGTTAATATGTATTTGTCAAGGAAACTTGCATAAACTAAAAAAGGAATACCTAATTTTGACGAGTTAGGTACTATTCCAAAATTTAGGTCTAGTACCGACTTATACAGTTGGTACTATTTTTATTAATATGATTAAAATCACAATAATAAGGAGTATTATGATAGAGCAAAGATATTTCTCTTGTTTTCTCATAATGTCACCTCCTTCCACTTTAAAAAGTAAAGGAGAATAGTACCTAAACTAACTAAGTATTCCTAAAATAAATTATATCAAACAAACGTTCCTGATACAATACTTTTATATTAAATTTTGACAATTTAGAAAACACATTTGCATATTA
>CANQVB010000050.1 GCA_947627225.1 uncultured Bacilli bacterium | reverse complement strand
TTTGTACAAAAAAATGAATCTGTGGATAAAACAAATTCATTTTTTCTTTTCATTCCTATTTTTTACCGGAACTCAAATTTTTTTAAAATGGAAACTCCGAATAAATCCCGTCTATTTTTTCTTTCTTAAAATTTTACATCATAGAAGATATTCTAATTAGGCACCTTAAATTTTTATATTTACTTACCGAAATAGCTATTCGTCCTATTTTTTATGCTACAAAAAGACAGTTGTTACGTTTCGCTTTCAACTGTCTTTTCTTACGTACACCAAATATTCATTCTATTTTTTATTCTTCTCGAAGTTCTGCCCCACATACCTTGTGAAGTTTCTTTACAATCGCTTGCATTTTTTCGTTGATTTCATCTGCTGTCATTGTCTTCTCATCATTTCCAATCTTAACCCGTAACATAATTGACTTCTTTCCTTTTGGAATCTGATTTCCTTTGTACTCTTCGATAAACAAGAGTTCTTTTACCTTAGAAGAAATGGCCTTTGAAATTTCTTCCCAAGTGATGCTTTCATCCACTACAATAGATAAATCTTTTTCCACCAAAGGAAGTTGTGGAAGTGCTTCATACTGGTTCGTTCTTGATGGGAATGGAACAAATTTGTCCATATTCAGTTCAAAAACAGCAACATTACTCCGCTTAATTTTAGCATCCTTCATTGTCGATACAGACAAAAGTCCAATCGAACCAATTTGTTCATCTCCATGAAGCACATTTAAGTAAGCATTTTTATCTGCCCAAGATGGCTTTTCAACTTGTGCGAAAGTAAAGTTTTCCATATGGCAATACCTAGACATTTCCTCTACAATTCCTTTTACTTCATAGAATACTTGCTTGGCATCCTTAGAAACGATACAACCTGTGACATATTTTTTATGAACTGGCAAGGTTTCTTCTTCACTGGATGGATGATACACTCCCTTTTCAAAAACTTGTGCCACTTGAAACATCTTAAAAGAATCAAAGTAACGTAAATTCTTAGAAATTGCTTCTAGCATACCTGGAACAAGAGAGTTTCTAAGATTGGCTTGTTCTGGTGAAGGAGGGGTGGCAAGACGAACTGCATTTGAAGTATCGATTCTAGCTGCCTCTATATACTTGATATCAACCCATGGATAAGTATAGATTTCATGAAAGCCACAGCGATAAGCCAAATATTCCTTGACTCTTCTTTCTAACAACACATCATTTTGTCTTACCGCATGCTCTACCTCGATGGGAAGTGGTTTTGCTTCAAAACTTTGGTAACTTAAAAGTCTTGCAATATCTCCTAATACATCATCCTTTAGTGAAACATCTCCTGTGGAACGCCATACTGGAACCGTTACATGATAAACTTCATCTTGATAGGCAACTTGATAGCCCAACTTTGTTAAAACGTTTTCAATCACTTCTTTTGGCAACACTTTTCCAAGACGAACATCTAAAAACTGTTGTGAAACTTCAATCTTTGCACATTCTGTCTTCACAGGATATTGTTCTCCATAGGCAACAATCTTACAGTCTTCAAACCATTCTTTGAAAAGGAATAAAGCCATAGAAACACCCAGATCAACACGGGCAGTATCAATATTTTTCTCATACCGGATAGAAGCATCTGTTTTTTCATCAAATCGTTTTCCGGTCTTTCGAATTGTCTTTGCTGTAAAATTGGCAACTTCTAAGACAATGCCTGTTGTATCCTTTAAAACAGAATCTTTCGCACCTCCACGAATTCCTGCAAGTGCCATGGCATCTTTTTCATCACAAATGACTAAGTCATCTTCTGTCAAATCAATGGTATTGTGATCAAGAAGTAAGAGTTTTTCTCCTTTTTTGGCATTTCTTACGATAATCTTTTCTCCCGATACATGTGTCCTATCAAAAGCATGAAGTGGTTGTCCAACCGCCAACATCACATAATTCGTAATATCGACAATGGCACTGATGGGACGCATTCCACAGTTTACAAGCAAAGCTTTCATCCACATTGGAGATTCCTTATCATACACATTTTCAATTTCTATTCCCACATACCGACGGCATTTTTCTGGTTCCTTAATTTCTATTTTATATTCGGGTAAATTGGCATCAATGGGAAATTTTGGTAATTCTTTTAACGGCAAATCATAAATAGCTGCCAGTTCTCTTGCGATTCCATAGTGTCCCCATAAATCTGGTCGATTGGTTAATGACTTGTTGTCAATTTCAAATATGGTATCTTCCATACAAACAACTTCCGCAATGTTTTGTCCAGGTGTACAAGAAACGCCTTTTAAGTCGACAATTTCATATTCGTCTTTTGGCGGAAAGAAGTTTTCCAAAGATACTTCGGATGCAGCACAAATCATTCCGTAAGAATCTTCTCCTCGCATCTTTGTTTTTTCAATTTTTACGGGTTCCCCTTCTCCATGCCAAACAACTTCAGCACCTGGTTTTGAAACAACCACATACTCTCCTTCATAAAGGTTAGAACCTCCACAGACAATTTGTACAGGCTCGCTCTCTCCGATTTCTGTGATGCAAATTCTAAGTTTATCTGCGTTGGGATGTTTTCTAATTTCTTTAATTTTCCCAACCACAATATCATGGTATTTAAGACTTGTATCCAAAACAGATTCTACTTCTACAGTACGCAATGTCAAATCATAGGCAATCTGTTTTGGTGTTAAATCTTTTGGTAATTCTACATACTTTTTTATCCAGTTTAATGATACTTTCATTATAATTCTCCTTTCTATTTAAATTGATCCAAAAATCTTAAGTCTGCACTATGGAATAGTCTAATATCATCCACACCATAGCGCATCATAACAAGACGTTCTAATCCAATATTGATATAAAAACCTGTCCATTCTTCTGGATCAAGTCCTGCAGATTTTAACACATTCGGATGAATGACTCCACCTGGCATTACTTCAATCCAACCGTTGTGTTTACAAACCTTGCAGCCTTTCCCACCACAAACTAAACACTCCATATCAATTTCATACCCTGGTTCTACAAAAGGAAAGAAACCTTCCCGCATTCTTACATTGATTTTTCTTCCAAACACTTTCTCTAAAATCGTTTGAATCATCACCATTCCAGAAGAAAAAGAAATATTTTTATCCACAATCAAAGCTTCATATTGAAAAAAGGCTCTCTCATGACCTGAATCCACATCTTCATTACGATACACTCTACCTGGATAAACAAATCTTGCAGGGGCACCATGCTTTAACAAGTATCTTACAGAAGCACCTGTTAGGTGAGGTCTTAGGCAAAGTCTTTCGTTCGCTTTTTTGTTTTCTGTTCCCTCAATCCAGTAGGTATCCATCATTTGTCTTGCTGGATGGTCTTCTGCGAAGTTTAAATTATCGAAAGCAAATTTTTCACTACTGATGTCATCTTCACTGAACACCTCAAATCCTAAGGATAAAAAGGCATCATTTAAGTCGTAACACATTTGTGTAATAGGATGAAGGGTTCCTTTTCCTACCTTTGTACCTGGTAAAGTAAGATCAATGGGCTCATCCAAAACACTTTTCGCCTCCATCAAAGCTTCTTCTTTTTGGTCCAGTTTGTTGGCAAACTCTGTTTTCATTTCTGTTGTTTGCATTCCAACTTCTTTACGTTCAGCCGGATTCAACTCTCCCATCATTTTTAAAACTTCGCTTAAAGCACTCTTCTTCCCCAATAACTCCTTTCGTACTTCTTGTAATTCTTCAACTGTTTTTGTCGTCTCAATTTTCGCAAGACCTTCTTTTTGAATCTGTTCTAATTTTTCTTTCATATCGAATTCCTTTCTTTTTCTTTTGTGTAAGTTAAAAACAAAAACGAACAACCCGCCAAAAGGACGAATTGCTCGTGGTACCACCTTTATTTATAGTATTTCTACTACCTCAATTTGATTAACGCTCACACACGATTTGACTCCGTTATTGAAATTCATTCGTTTTCTTTCTACAATAGCTCTCAGTCGCTGGCTATTATTTCCTGTAAGGGTTTCAAACAAACTACTTAGATAACTTCTTCATCAACAAATTTCTTTTTGATTGTATTACAATTTTCAAGCTTTGTCAAATAAATTTTTAGCTCTTCTATTCTTCCTTTTCCTCATGCTTTGCCGTATCTTCCTTCAAATCCTCTTTCCAGGAAGCATTTTCCTCTTGTTCTTCCTCTTCTTCTTGCTCCTTTTCTTCCATTTCTTTTAAGAAAGAAAATAATCCAAAGGCCTCTCCTCGTTTTTCAAGGTCTTTTCCAAGCAAATCATCAAACAATGCCATTCTATCACTCATTTCAAATTCTATACTTCTATTCTATACCATTTTTATTCTTCATTTTCAATCATTTCTTCTAGTTTTTGATATTTTTCAATTAAAAGGGCATCATACTTTTTTAATATCGCAAGTTTCTTGCTTCTTGAAAAAACATTTTCCTTTAATATCTCTTTGCGAAGTGCATTTCTTTTTTCCTCAAGTGGCATAATTACCCATTGTTTGTACATACTAACTTTATCTGACTTATCCAACATATCCGACATGCTTACAACTCCTAACTTTATTATAGTGGTTCTATAGCCAATAGTCAAACAGCAAATCAAGTTGCTAAACTGAAACTAGATATAGGTGATTATATGGACAAAGTAACAAAAGTTTCTACCGAAAAGGGAGAATATCATTTCAAATTAGAAGACCTTTTAGAGAAGAAACACATTAGTAAAAATAAATTGATGCGGGATACTGAAACAGATTTTAAAGTTATTCAAAGGCTTGCGAAAGGAACCATTACAAGAGTAGATATCTATGTCCTTGCAAGAATTTTAGAATACTTAGATTGTGAGATGGATGATATTATTGAATACCAAAAGAAAGAGAATGAGTAGAGTCATTCTCTTATTTGTCTGTCGAACCAAAGCCTCCCGTTCTTTCTCCTTCCGCACAATCGTCATCTGTGATTAAGAAAGAATGGAAAATTGCCTGTCCTATGGCATCCCCCTTATGAATCGTAAGGGGTTCTTCTTTTACATTATAAAATTGAAAGTAAATGTGCCCATCATTATTCTTATTTCCATAATAATCTTTGTCCACAATTCCAATGCTATTACAAAGAACAAGTCCTTTTTTAGGTCCTGAACTTCGGTTTACCAGCATGAGATATTCCCCATCTTGACAATACGCCTTCAGTCCTGTTGGAACAAGGACTGGTTTTTGTCCTAATTGAAAGGGAGGAATCACCACATCCTCTGCGGCTTCTATATCATACCCTGCAGAATATTTGGTATTTCGTTTTGGAAGATGAATTTCTTTATCTTCCCAGCCTTTTGCAATTTCAAACCCTCTTTGCTTCATACATCCTCCTAGCTATTACAACCACACGCAAGTCTTTCTTGGACAGTTTCTGCTTCTTGTAGTACCCCACTATTATCAATATAAAGAACAACACTTCCTTCTTCTAAACTCTTCTTCACATCAATAATCCTCTGGTTACTACTTCCGACATAGTGTAATTTATCTTCTTTCAGTTTCATCACAAATCTACCCTCTAGAAGCACATCAATATTTTGTAAAATGTCCTCTAGATTCTTATCGATTTCCCGTTGGGCCATCAATTCTTCCCAAGTATAGCCAGTATAAGCCCAGATGCTTTTATTGGGATAAATTTGTTTTACATTCGTCACTAAATCTCGAATATCTTTGCGATTTCCAAGAAACAGTGGATCTCCACCAGATAGTGTCAAGCCACTGCACCAATCTCGATCGAGTTCTTGGTAAATTTCTTTGATGGTATCATCATCAAATGAAACACCATCTTCAGGATCCCAAGTGAGTGCATTTTGGCATCCTGGACATTTGTGGGAACAACCACTGACCCACAGAACAACACGTAAGCCTTCCCCATTTAACATATCTGCTTTCGTAATGTTGTGATATTTCATAGCTACATTGATTTCCTTTCTGCAATTTCTACCATTTTAGCATGATTCAAGCGTGTATCTCCATGAACTCTTGAATAAGAAAGATAACCATTCATACGATCAATCTTGGTCAAATCACTGCTTCCACATTTCGGACAAGTATCCATCTCAAGTTCTTCATGTCCACAGACGTTACAGTAAGAAAGGGATAAGTTAACACCTTCATAGAATCCTTTTTCCATCGCTCTTTCTACATAAGTTCGCATCGCTTCCTTATTATAATTCAAGTTGTAGCGAACATATTGAATTCGTCCTCCTCTAAACAAATCCCAGAATCTTCCTTCCAAGTCTTGTTTTTGAATACCGTTGATGTCTTCCCAAACACCACAGTGGAAACTGTTAGACACATACTCTCTTTCAGAAACGCCTTTGACAATTCCATATTTCTTTCTAAATTGTTCTACTTGTGTTCCACAAAGACTTTCGGCAGGAGTTCCATAGATAGCATAAAGAATGTGATCTTCCTTTTTATACTCTGCGAGTTTTTGGTTGATATAGCGCATAACTTCAAGCGCAAACTCTCCATCTTCAACTAAGCTTTTTCCATTGTAGAGTTCTTGGAGCTCATTTAAAGCAGTAATTCCAAAGGAAGCAGTCGCTGCTTTTAAAAGCGGTTCAATACAATCTCCTGGTTTTAAATGTCCACCATAGAAACCACCTTCACAGTATGCAAGAGGATTGGTAGATGCTTTCTTCTTACCTAGATAGTGATAAGTACGGATGTGAATCTTTCGAATCATTTCCAAATAGTAATCTAGCACTTCATAAAAATCTTTCTGTTCTTCTTTGGCTTTCGCTAAAATCATAGGCAGGTTCAAAGAAATTGCCCCGATGTTAAATCTTCCAATAAAGACAGGTTTATCCTCTTCATCAGCAGGTTCCATACCACCTCGTTCAAACCAAGGAGAAAGGAAGGCACGACATCCCATTGGGCTTATGATTCTTCCATACTTTTTGAACATTTCTGGAACATAACCTTCTCCTGTTAAAGATAGATAATCAGGATACATCGTTTTAGAACTACATTCTAAGGCGATATCGAATAAATAACCCATCTTGCAATCTTTTCCATGCAAATTCTTATCATACAAGAAGACAAGTTTTGGGAAAAGCGTTGGTTTCTTAAAGCCAGGTTTTCCTTGTCCTTTCATGTGGGTTTTCAAAATCACTTCGGCAACCATTTGTCCATAAGGGTCTTCTTCATGACCAAACGTAAAGGTTACAAAAGGATAATCTCCACGACTAGAGCCTACACTATTCTG
>CANQVB010000049.1 GCA_947627225.1 uncultured Bacilli bacterium | reverse complement strand
TTCTCTATTAACATTTTACTATGTACCCCCCCCAGTCAAGTTTTTAAAGAGCAGTGTACGTTTGTTGACAACGTAAATTTTTGTAAAATTTTTGATAAAAAAAGAAAAGTAACTGTACTTTTCTACTCGTAGTTATTTGCTTTTACTTCCATAAAGCTCTTGGCATGTTTACAAACAGGACATACTTCCAAAGCATCCTTTCCTACATAAACATATCCACAGTTTCTACAAATCCAAATCTTGTCTCCATCTTTGTGGAAAACACGATCATCTTTTACATTCTTAAGAAGCGTAAGATATCTTTCTTCATGTTCTTTTTCAATTTTTCCAACTTCTTCAAAAAGATAAGCAATTCGGTCAAATCCTTCTTTACGTGCTGTTTCTGCAAAAGACTTGTACATCTCTGTCCACTCGTAGTTTTCTCCTGCAGCAGCATCTTCTAAGTTGGTTGCTGTCTCTGGAATATCTCCTCCATGAAGTTCTTTAAACCACAACTTTGCATGCTCCTTTTCATTGTTTGCTGTTTCTTCAAAAATAGCTGCGATTTGTTCATACCCATCCTTCCTTGCTTTAGAAGCATAGTACGTGTACTTATTTCTTGCCTGACTTTCTCCTGCAAAAGCAGCCATTAAATTTTTTTCTGTTTCTGAACCTTTTAATTCCATTTTTTCAAATCCTTTCTATTTCTTCTATAGAACAGTTTTTCTATAGATTTTTTTACAAACTTATTGTAACATAATTTGACATTTTTCAACAAGATTTCTTCTATAATTTTTGTTATTAAACTAGCAAGATTTTCCCACGCACCTCTTCTTCTTATTCGCATACACTACAGTAGGTGAAGTGTATGAAGAAACGGAAAGGCCATTCCTTCCTCTGTCGGTGTCCAGGATGTAAGCAAAGACGTCTTTTGAATCCTTTCTATTTATTTGCCATTTTATTTTTCATTATCGTTGTCTTTTATCAAGCTTTTCTTCTTATTTTTTTAACAACCAAGATTCATGCGATTTTACTGTTTATAGAATTTTTAGTGGTAATCTTTTTGGTGTTTTTGGTTTTGTTGTAAGAAAAAGGTACGAATCTCCTCCATCTTTTGAAATTCTTTCGAAAGAAAACAGCAAGAAGCAAGAGAGGTTTTAAAAATATCTAATTTGGGAGGAAGTGTTAACTGCGAAGAAAACAAAAGATATTCTTCTTTCGTAAAGGGAAATTTCTGTTGATAAATGGCAAAAAGGCTTTCCATATCTTGTTCTAAACAGTGTTTTTTAAAAAACGTGATAAAGTCTTCAATCGGAAGGCCATACTCCAGTTCATCTAAACTGATTAGTCTTGGAATATCTGCTTCTAATAGATGCGGAAGTATGAATTTATGGTGAACGAGTACTTTACGATAGCGTTTTTTTCGATTGATTTCTTCATACCATTTTTCTAGCATCTCATTTGCGTAGGCTAAGGATTCAAAAAGAAGTGTAATATTTTTTTGAAACAACAAAACAGAAGGAGATGGATAAACTTCTTTAAAAGAACGCTCTTCTAAATCTTGGTAATAATCATATAAATAAAGAATTTCCTTTTTTGTTTCTTCATAGATTTTTTTGATTTCATCCAAGCTAATTTCTTGATAAAAAGTTGTTTTATTTTGTAAAAGCGATAATACATGCATCATGTCTATCGCTTTTTCTTGGGAATGATAATGTTTCTCTTCAATAAAGGGGAAAACTTCCTCTTTGCTAGCAAGCGTTGTAATGGGTTTTAAGAAATGTGCAAAGCCTCGTTCTTCTAGAATTGTATACACGTTTTCTTGGTCGTATTTTTTTTGCTTCTTTAAAAAATATTTGGCCTGATTTGTTGTAATGGTTCTCTTATTTCCAACACACTCTATTTTTTGAATTTTCTCTTTATTCATTTGGAATCACAGTAGGAAGAATGAGTTTACTGCCCACATGTAACTCTTCTAGATTGTTATAAAGGGAAGCTTCCTCTTTACTGATATGGTAACGGTTCAAGACTTCATCTAAAGTATCCTCTTCACGTAAAATATAAACCGAATACGTTGAGAAAGTCTCATCTGCATCTTTAAAAACTGAAAAAATAGAATGCATCACTTCTTTAGAGGTTTCCTTGTCATCTTCTAGTACCGTTTGCACGTTTTCTTGTGTTTGTTCACTGACTTTATCAATATTTTCTTTCGCAGATAGAACTTTATTTTCCGTTAACGTGGATTCTTCTTGTTTAGTCTCAAGCACTTCTTGTCGCAATTCTTGTTCATTTTTGTTTTCTTCTTGTTCCACAGCAAGCACCTCCACTTCTTCTTTTGGTTCTTGAAAAACCTCTTCTATATCCTCTTCTTCCTGCACCGTTTCTTCTACTTCTTCCTGTTTTTCTTCAAACGTTTCTACATCCTCTTGCTCTATTTCTTCGGGTTCTTCTTTCTCCTTTTCTTCTCCTTCTACCGCCAAGTCAATTTTAACCCGCAGGGCTTCTTCATCCAAAATTTCATAGGTAAAGTTTTCAATATCCACACTTCTTGTGTCCTCTTCTAACGATTCTGTGAGTAAAATATCCACCGGAACTTTATAAGAAAATGGTTCTTCTAAACGAGAAGCTTCTGTCAATTTATAAGTTCCACTTACAATAAAGTCTCCTGCGATGGAACTATCATCTTGAAATTCTAAAGTATGCTCTAAAGAAATGGATTTAATTTCTCCAACCATCGTTTTAAATGGAATTTCTTTTTCAAAAGAAATGATCTGTTTCATAGTTCTTCTCCTTTCCTCTTATTTCATTCTACGAAAAAAAAAGAAAAGTATGACTAATTTCGTACTTTTCTTGGAGCAAAGAGCACATCATAAATTTCTTGATAACATTCTACATAATGAAATTTGATTTCTTTTTGAATACGTCTTGGAAGAAGACGGACATCTTTTTGATTTTTTTTAGGAAGAAAAACCTCCTTGATTCCAGCACGATGCGCCCCAATTATCTTTTCCCGAACGCCACCAATTTGAAGAACATGACCTCGTAAAGTAATTTCCCCTGTCATTGCGATTTTACTGGAAATTTTCTGTTTGGATAAAGCACTTAACAAGGCTGTCGTTAAAGCAATTCCAGCACTAGGTCCTTCTTTTTGCACGGCCCCTTCAGGTAGATGAATATGTAAGTCGAGTTTTTCAAAAGCAATGGCATCCAGTCCAAAAGAGGCTTGATTGGCCTTGATATAACTCAAGGCAATTCGTGCGGACTCTTGCATCACCTCTCCTAAAGAACCTGTTAAAAGAAGGGCTCCTTTTCCAGCATAACAATTGACTTCAATCGGAAGTGTGTCTCCTCCAAATGGTGTATAGGCAAGCCCATTGACAACCCCTACTTGTTGGGCTTGTTCACTGTTATGATAGTGATACATACGATCTCCTAAGAAAGAAGATACGTTTTTTTTCGTAATTTCAAAGTATGGCGTTTCTTGATCCACTAAAATACGTTTTACAATTTTACGCAGTATCTGGTCTAAAAGACGTTCTAATTGTCTAACACCTGCTTCTTTGGTATAGGAACGAATGATTTCCAAAATTGCATCCTCTTGCATCACAACTTCCAAAGCGGTCAGTCCATTTTGTTCTAACAATTTTGGAAGAAGACAAGCTTTGGCAATTTCTAACTTTTCATATTCTGTATACGAAGAAATATGGATAATTTCAAGGCGATCTCGTAGTTCTAAGGGAATTTGCTCTTCATAGTTTGCGGTTGTAATAAAGAGGACTTTAGAAAGATCAAACTCTTCTTCTAAATAATGGTCTTGAAAATGCATATTTTGTTCTTTATCCAAAACTTCCAAAAGACATGAGGCAGGATCTCCTCGAAAATCTTTTTGCATTTTATCAATTTCATCAATGATAAAAACAGGATTTGCGCTTTTACATTTTCTTAAGCCTTGAATAATTCTACCAGGAATAGCACCAATATAAGTTCTTCTATGTCCTACAATTTCTGCTTCGTCTGAAAGTCCTCCCACAGACATTTTCGCAACCGTTCTGTGCAAAGCTTTCGCAATACTATAAGCAAGGGATGTTTTTCCAACACCAGGAGGGCCTACTAAACATAGAATTGGAGTTCTTTCTTCTTGTTTTCTTGTGTTTTCCTTCACCGCCAAATATTCAATCATTCTTTCTTTCACATCTTCTAGTCCATAGTGAGACTGGTTCAGGCAAGTCATGACATCTTTTAAATCATGGTTATCTTTGGTATAACTTTGCCAAGGCAGTGCAAAAAGCAAATCTAGATAATCTCTGATTCCTGCATTCTCTGGAGAATTCAAAGAAAGATTTTCATAACGTTGTAACTCTTCTTCCACTCTTTTTTTGACTTTCAAAGGACACTTCATCTTAGAAAGTCGCTGTTTCATTTTAGCAATATCTTGTTCTCTACTAGAGACATCTCCCAGCTCTTCTTGAATGACTTTTAATTTTTCACGCAACAAAAATTCTTTTTGACTTTTCTCCATTTCTTGTTGCACAGCCATATCAATTTCTTTTTCAATCTTTACCATGCCAAGTTCCATTTTAATAGACTCCATCAACATCTTCGCTCGTGTAATGGGATTGAGCTCATAAAGATACTTTTTCTTTTCTTCTTTCGGCAGTGTTAAAAACGAAGCGACAATATCCGTCAATACATCCAGTCGTTCAATTTCTCTAATCTGACTCATCAAAGCATTACTCATATAAGGAGATTCCTTAATATAACGATCTAAAAGGCGATGAAGCATATCTTTATAAAGCACTTCTTCTTTACTAAGCGGAAGAAGTGGAATTTCTTCATATTCAGCATAATAAATATTCTCTTCTAAATAATAAGAGGAAACATGAACTCGTTTGGTTCCTAAAATCACAGAACGAACCTTCGAATTTGGAATTAGAATGTGTAATTCCATCGTTCCTAAAAGCGCAATAGAAGGAAGTTCAGTAATATCAAAGTGATCACTCGTATGAAGTGGATGCACGATTAAAACCTCTTTGGAAGAAGATGCTTCGACTCTATCTAGGGTTGTAATTTGCAGCAATTGTTCCGTTTCCATTCGAAGTTCACTCTCAGGAAAGAGGATGGTATCATCAATGATAAGTACTGGTCTTTTCATAAGATTACACCTCCTTTGTTTTCTAGCTTTTTATTATAGCGAAAAAATAAATTTTGACAAGTCATAATATAAAAATCATATCAAAATTACAAATCATAATTAGAAACAAAATGGTTACTACCAATAACTTGTTTATCTATATTTTTTATTCTTCCACTGGATAAATCCAAAGGGATATGTTTTATAGATTTCTATTTTCTTCCCACACTACAACTACGCTATCATATAAATGTTTGTATTCGTTTCTCCCTATTTCTTTGTATGGCTTTTCTAGTTCATATTGTTCTTTGAGAATTGATTAGAACAAAAACGAATTTAACATAATAGAAAAAGACTTACCATTTTAGTAAATCTTTATAAATCTTATGTCAAAACGATTGCTATAAAATAACATTATTTTTTAGGGTATTTAAAAATTTGCACACAAATTTTGACAAGATGCTTATTCCGAAAAAACAAATGGGTCACTACTTGTCCCTGTACCTTTTGAAAGTGCAACACTCGATTTTAGATAAACGACTGGTCGAACGACGCCGTGTATATGGACCGTTCCGACATCGCTAACAAAGCCTGCACTGTTGACAAGGAACACGGCTTGATAAGCAGGCGGAGTTATGATCCATTGATGATTATTACTATCATATAACCAATCGTTTGTTGCACAGTCTTTTGCATCTTTCCAGTTATAAAGCTCTTTCGCTAAACAGTTTTCTCTGTTTGTTGTACTTCCTCCTCCTGTCGCATATCCATAATCAGATGGATACATTAAACCAACTTTACCAACCCAAGAAATCGGTCTTGTTTTTTTACATATTCCTGTTGTTGTGCATGTTTCTTTTCCTCGTTCTCTTTCATAAAACATATCTACAGTTACATTATTAAGAGTGTGACTTCCCCCTAGATACCATTTCATATCTCCTATCATGTCTCTTGCTTCTTCACTTAATCCTGTAGTCCTAAAATCACAAGCTTTTGTTCCATTGCTTTCACCATAGGGACATAACCCACTTTCTTGGTTCCAATAAAGACTTCCTGTTACTCCTGTTGTTTCACCTTCGTGATTTGGATTTAGCAAATACATAAGCCTTGCATCTGTCCAGTCATTACTTCCAGGCTCTGATTCCGAGGAACCTATCCCGCTTGGTTTGTTGTCAAAAGATATATACTTTCCTCCATCGCTTGTTTGTAAAAAGTCTTTTCGTATTAGTTTAATTCTCTTCTCTTTAATTCCATTTCCATCTTCTACTGTAAAGATTCCTATGATTCTCCATCCGGCTACTTCTCCATTGAACGTTACATAGTTATTGGGGTCTTTTCCTATGTACCTATAGTCCTTTAGCTCTTCTGCTGTGTATCCTGCTTGTTGAACTCCCGCTGTATGTGTAAATTCATACATGTTCTTTCTTTCTGTTTCACTGCTTTCTTCATAACTTTTACTGTTTAAATACTCTCTCATTAATTTATCGATTGCAAGTTCTCTTTGTAGTTGACTTGAATAAACTGCTACCTTACTTTGATAGGTTTTTCCCATTTCACTATTAGGTGTCTTCTCATCTAACCAGAGTCTTAATTCATAGGTTACTTTTCCTCCTACTTCCAAAGGTTCTCCTTCTACAAAGTTAATTAAGTCTTTGACGGTTCCTTCTATTACTTTTCCATTGTCTTTTTTTAATTCATATTTTAAATATTGTGTATCGAGTAGAGTCGTGTTCCCTATGGCTTTTTCATCTTCTAAGGTGATTCTGTAATAGGCTTTTAATGTCCCTTCATTTGTGATTGTAAAGGTATATGGGTCTGTTTCTTTTCCTTCACTATCACGCATGGTTCCTATATCTTTTAAATTGATATACTCTCCTTCTTCAAAATCAATTTTAAAAGAACCTGCTGCAATGGATACTTTCTTTGTTCCTTGCGTAGTAACTCGATACATGGCATAACTTGTTCCAAGTAATACGCCGATTCCTATTAATATGAAAACTCCTATCAATATCAGATTTCTTTTTAGGCCTTTTTCTTCTTGTTCTTCTATCTTTATCTTCTTATATCGCTTCATCTCTTGACACCTCTATTTTCTTAAGTGTAC
>CANQVB010000048.1 GCA_947627225.1 uncultured Bacilli bacterium | reverse complement strand
CATTTTAAAATCTCTCCATTTCTTTTATTTTATCATGGAAAGATTTTTTATTTTACACAGATTTTTTTACAGACTCCTAATAGACCCAAAAACATATTACTATTTACTTTTACAGAAAAATAATATTTTAAAATTTCAATATAAAAGTAATGATTTACGAATCCCATTTATTGATTCTAATGAATGTAAAAAGATTACTAAAACAATACTAACTATTGACTTGCATAATTGCAAAAGACTATTAACTTATAAAGAGATTAATGATAATCAAGTTAGAATATTATTTAAAAAGATATATGTAATAATGAAATCAATATTAATTATGAATGATTATATGCCTAAGAATTACAGGGAAACATTTAAGTTGTTCAATGAAGTATTTGAATTTGAATATTTTAATTATTTAGATTTTATTAATAATTTTCAGAATGGTAATGTTAATATAAATAAATTAAAAGATTTTGCATTAAAATTAATTGTTTTTGTAACAGAAAACACAATCTAATTATGGATAGGGGATAGAGGTATGAGAACAGAAAGACAATTTGATGATAATTCTACTTTTTTTGATATTGGTATAGACAAAAAAATTGATAATTTTGCAACATTATATTGTGTAATGCCACAAACTAAAAAGAAAAGAACTGATATTACCAAGCTAGCTTTACGATATTTACAACAAGATAAGACACTTACTAGTGATGAAATAGCAATTGCTAAGACTATTATGGATGACAGTTTTTATAAAAAACCAAAAGAATATGATCATTGTAAGTTATGTTCTAACAAATTTAATAGAGAAGTTTTAACAGAATATAGTTCAAAATTAAAATTTTGGGAAGTTTGCTTTCCTACGGTACCTTATTTCCCTGGTAGTATGATGATTTATTTAAAGGACAGAGAACAAACAAGAAAGGAAAATATATGGGATTTATCTTCTAGCGAATTACTAGAGTTGAAAAAAATTATGATTGATTTAAAACGGCTTTTGAATGCTTATTTATTTGATGGAAACTTATTGGGTATAAATGTATTGTTTAATCAAATTTCAAAATCTCAACTTTGTATTCATGGACATATTGAGTTGATGCTAAAAAATATTGATAAATTGAATTATGGTTGTAGATTATTGGCTATACGTAATTATGATCCAACTGCTGAAATATTAAATTCTTATATGGAAGATTCAATGGGAATGATAAAAACTTTGGAAGGTATAAGAATAAATTTACAAATCATCAATACTAATAATGCTTTAAATTTAATAAAAAAGTATGAAAATGAAATGATAAAATTAATAAACTTAGGAAATCTATTAAGAAGTGGTAAGAAGGAAGTATCCAGTGATTTTGAATTAGCATTATTAAACGGAATGAGCCCTGCACCGGCTAATTCAGTTTATATAACAGATTATAGAAACGAATTGTTTTTATCATCAGTCCCAGAAATTATACCACCTACTATTTCCTTAAATGAAATTGGAAGCTTGGAAGATGAAGAAAATATGTATTTAACAAAATTTAATGCTACTACTCCTAATTCTGATTTTTCCATAATTAGAAAATATAGTCCATTGGTAAGACCTAGTAGTAAAGTAACAACAGATACTACATATTCTAATAATATAAAAGAATTAAAATTAAGTATAAAAAGGATACTGAAGTAGTTATGAAAAGTTATATATATGACAGTTATAGTCATGAAGAATTAGAAAAAATAGTACATTTTACTAATCACACCAATAATGGTTATCCAACTTCTAATTGTATAGCCAGAGGATATTTCAATAATATATTTTTTAAAAAGTTGAATTTTCCAAAAATTTGTGAACTTTATAAGGGTGATTACTTATCATTATTTAATGAATATTACACAATTATAAATCAAATTATGAAGACCAATAAAATTTTAGGTATAATTCAAAATGAAGAGGGTATATTTGAATTTTCAGAATTATTAGATGAAACAAAGTTTTTGGATAGTGGTAATTCGTTTGAATGGATTGAAATTTTAAGCTTATTTGATAAGATATTGTTTGATATAAATGCTTGTATTAGATATAATGTTCTTAGTAAAGAAAAAATAGGGTTTGAAACGGCTATTTGGAACTTTACCATTGATGGAATTCTTTTTGATCTTGATCCACCCAAAATATTAAAGAACAGCATGGATATATCATTTACAAGAAAAGATGATTTTGATCATAAACAAAGAACCTTATATCGAAGTTTTGATGAAATAGGAATGAAATTTAATTTATTAGTTACATTGATATTAGGTGAAAAACATAATAGTTTTGTTGTAAAAAACCAGCCTAACAATTATATAGAAATTTTAATTGAAAAAATTATGCAAAGTGCAACAAGTACTTTAATAAAAAAACAAATGATAGAAAATTTAATAAATGGAATAGCAAAGGAAGAAAATTTTATTGGACATCCAATAGAAATTATAAGGAGAGAGATTATGACAAAAGAAAAAGGCGATAATAAAATATTTATATTTGTAGCAGGTACTTCAGAATCAGGAAAAAGTGGAGGCATAAATTATTTAAAAGACAATTATTCAGAAATTCAACATATTAAAATAAGAGATATTTTTCCAAAAGTATATGCAGATACGTCTTCAAAGCTTTCTTTTGAAGATTGGCAAAATTTTGAAGAAAATAGAGATTTAAATAATTTTTGGAAGTTATTTGTTAACAAAGTTTATGAAATAGCAGACGATAGTAAAAGTATTATTATACTAGATACAATGTATGGGGTTGAAGGCATGATAGAGTTATATAATATTTTAGGTGATAGAGTAAATTTGTTGTATATAGATGCTCCATTTAATGAAAGAGTCATGCGTGAGTATAAACGGTTAAGAAGCGATTCAATTAATGGGACCAGAAAAGCTGATTTGACTATTACAATAGAAGATGTTATAGAAAGAACCATAAAAAAAGATAAGAAGAAAAATAAAAAAGGTGCAAATAAATTACCTCAATTAACATATAGTGTTGATAAACAATCAGTTGAAATTGATGGTGTTGGAGAACAATTTGCTACAATTATTAATAATGACAGCACACTTGAAAATTTTCATGGTATGCTTGATAATTATATAAAATCAAAATTAACAAAACCAAAAGAATATGTTAGGAAGTAAAAATAATGGAAGTAACATTTTTAAGACATGGAAAAACCGATTTAAATGGCAAGGGGTATATTGCTACGAAAAAAGATTATCCTTTGAACGAAATAGGCAAAGAGCAATGCTTAAATAATGTTTTTCCCTTTAATAGTTTTAATTGTGTTTACTGTTCACCATATAAAAGAACCATTGAAACAGCCAAAATTGTTTATCCTTATTTAGAACCTGTAATTTTTCCCAATTTGACACAACGAGATTTAGGAAATTTGAATGAAAAGTTAAAAAAAGATTATAGTAGTGCATATTTAAAAGCAGTTAGGGAATATATTATAAATCCTAAAAATGCTGAGACTTTGCAGGATATAATTGAGAGGTTAGATTTATTTATAGAGTATATAAAATTACACCATGATGATAATTCACGCTTGTTAGTTGTTACGCACAATGGAATTATGAGAATTGTAAAAAAAATTTATATGAAGGAAAATAACAATATAGATAGTGAAAATTTAGGACAATTTAAAATGATATTAAGAAAATAGTATAAAGGAGTTTTTATGAGAGAAAGTATAAAGATGAAAACCAATGATTATAATTTTAAATTTAGAGTTTCTGGCTTAATCATCAAAAATAACAAACTACTTTTAGTTGATATGGATAATAGTGGTTTTTTATGCTTGCCTGGAGGTTATGTTGAATTAGGCGAAACAACAGAGGAAGCTGTAAAACGTGAGCTTGTTGAAGAAATAAGGAAAGAGGTTAGTATTGAAAGATATTTAGGGGTTGTTGAAAATTATTTTATCAATAAATATAATAAAAAAATGCATGAAATTTCATTTTATTATTTAATGAATTTTATTGATAATGACTTTGATGAAAAAAATTTCACTTTAATAGAAAATGATAAAGGGCATAATATAAAACTTGATTTCAAATGGATTGATATTAATGATTTAGATCATTTCGATGTTAGACCAGCTTTTTTAAAAAAAATAATTAATAACAAGTTAGAATTTAATCATCTAATTTTTAATGAGCTAGAAAATCAGGGATTTATTTGCATTTTATGATAATAATTTGCTACAAGTGATTTTTTATAGTTTTTTATATGAATAACTCACTAAATTATTAATTTTTCATACCTTATACTAGAGGTGAATATCATGAATGAACGAGCCATTAGTGGGGTCGTTGTCGATGCTGGACACGGTGGAAGTGACCCAGGTGCAGTTTCAGGGAACTTGAAGGAAAAGGACTTAAATTTAAAAGCAGCACAATATATGTATAAGAGATTTCAAGAATTAGGGGTTCCTTCTGTAATTGTAAGGGATAGTGATGAGACATTAAATAGAACGGATCGAGTCAATCGAATCAACAATGCTTTTGGAGATAGTGAAGATGTCATTGTTTTATCAAATCACATTAATTCCGGAGGTGGTGATGGTCAAAGTGTAACTAATGTATAACAATTAAAGCCAAAACTAATTATGACTCAAATGAAAAGTTAAATTTCAAAAAAAGGATCAAGTAGAATTTGTAAGACTAAATTAGTAGAAATAGTAAAAAAACTACTTCATAAATATTGACACAAGAACAAACGTTTTATACAATATGCAGTAAGGAGGTAAAATGAATCAAGAGAAAATGTATTTAGTAAACAAAATATTTAACAACGAAACAATAAGAACGATATGGGATAAGGATGAGGAAAAGTACTTTATCAGTGTTGTTGATATTGTTAGTGTTATTTCAGAAAGTAATAATCCACAAACATATTGGAGAGTACTCAAAAAAAGACTTAAAGATGAGGGAAATGAAACCGTTACAAATTGTAACAGTTTGAAACTAAAAGCTAAAGATGGTAAATATCGTATGACTGATGTTGTTGATATTGAAGGAATGTTTAGAATAATTGAATCAATTCCGAGTAAGAATGCTGAACCTATCAAGCAATGGTTAGCAAAACTTGGTAGTGAGAGAATAGATGAGACATTTGATCCATCACTCGCAGCGCAAAGAGCGGTAGACTTATATAGAGCTAAAGGCTATGATGAAAAATGGATTGCTAAGAGAATTAAAGGTGTTCAGGATAGGAAACAACTTACTGATGTATGGAAAGATGGGGGAATTACTGAATCAAAAGAATATGCAATTCTAACAAATGAAATTTATAAAGAATGGTCTGGCATGACTGCCAAGCAATATAAATCATTTAAAGGCCTTCGGAAAGAATCTTTAAGAGATAATATGAGTGATATTGAAGTAACACTTGCGGATTTAGGTGAAATTGCAACCAGAGAAATAGCTAAAAAGAGAAATCCTAAAGGTTTAAATGCAAATATTGAAGTTGCAAGACGTGGTGGAAAGATTGCAGGGAATGCAAGAAAAGATTTAGAACACGAAATTGGAGAAAGCGTAGTGACTCGTAATAATGCATTAAATTATGAATACATTGAAGAAAAAGAAATTGAAATGAAAAATGAAAAGGAAGTTGTAGGTGAAGTAAATGGATAATAAATTTAATAATATGCTTAATGAATTTTTAGCAAATACGGATGCTAAAGATGATAATGAATTGAATGAAAAATTACAAGAATTCATTCAAAAATACAATGCTGGAGAAATAGAATATGAAAATACAATATTGGATGATGCTTACGAACTATTAGAAAAGGCAGAAAATGCGAAATCAAAAACACAAGCTATCAAATATGCAAAAGAAGCATATAAAATGTGTTCAGATTGCTTTGATGCAATACTATTTCAAGTGCATTTAGAAGATAATCCATTGAAAAGGTGGAAGCTATTAGAAGAAGGATTAGCTTTTGAAAAAGATAGATTAAAAAATGAAGGATACTTTGATAAAGATAATATTGGACATTTTTATGGAATATTTGAAACTAGACCATATATTAGAGGATTATATACAAAAGCGGATTACTTAATTTTAGATGGTAAAATAAAGCAAGCGCGTGATGTTTGTAAAGGAATTCTTAAATTAAATGAGAATGATAATACAGGTGCTAGATATTTACTTATGGCGATATATGCTTTTTTAGAAGAAGAAAATGATATGCTTAAACTATATAAAAAATATTCTGAGGAAAACTTAGAAATGTTATTTCCACTATTTATACTTTATTATAAACAAGGAAATGACAAGAAAGCTCTCGAATATTTAGATAGAATAAATAAAGCAAATCCAGATTTTATAAAATTTTTTAAAGGTACAATGAAAGAAAATAAAGATGTTCCAGAAGGATATTATTCTAAAGGGGATTCATCTGAAGTTATAATGTATTTTAGACAATACGATTTCCTTGTAGAGACGATACCTACGATAGATTATTATATATTAGAAAATAGTAAAAAGAAGAAGTAGTTACACATTGACTATCCCCAGGTGCGCAAGCAGATTTTGTGATTATGTATAATCATTCATAAGCTACTTGAAATTACTAAAAAAGAACACCATTTGGTGTTCCTAAAAAATCACTTGGAGCCTATCCCAGATTATTATTTTTACTTCTATCTGGATTAGAAGCTATAAATTTTTCTCCGGTATCAGATTTGGTTCTAACATGGTATTTTGGATATAATCCATTTTCAACTTTTTTAACAGCTTGACGAATAGTCATGTCAGTTCCTAAATAATTATCGTGTATTTTAGTGTTGAATCCTGTTGGACTTTCACTTTTAACAGATAATCTTTTCATATATCCTGCCTCCTTTCTGGAAGCTACAAACAGTACAGCAAATTGTAAAGCAATCTAAAATTTTCATGAGTAATATTGCTATTATCTGAATTATTGGATATACTATTATTATCATAGTAGGATATATGATATTCAAGATGCTATACTTATTTATAGCTTCTTAAATTTAGTTGCTAGAAAATCACAATTGTGATTTTTTATTTTGCTCCTTATATTTTCTAGCTAAATAAATTTTATCATATTAATTAAATTGTCTCAATTATTTTAATATTAAAATATAAAAAAGTACTCATAATATAGTGATTATTAACACAAAATTTGATATAATAAATATGTAAAAAAGGAGGTAATTTTATGGATGAAATAACTTATGATAAAGTTCAAGAAGAAAGCAATCCTAAAATAAAACAATTATATTGGAATA
>CANQVB010000047.1 GCA_947627225.1 uncultured Bacilli bacterium | reverse complement strand
ATACTTTTTAACTCTTCAATGACTCTCGTTTCTGCTTCTTCATAATCACTTCTTGTAAACTCTCCAATCGATGCATCTGTTGCGACAACAATTCCAATGGTCGAGTGGTCTTTGATGACTTTTTCGGTTCCAATTTCTGCGGCTTCTACAAAAGGGATTTCTTCATCATACCAAGGTGTTTTTACCATACGAGGACCATTTTCATCTTCAACCCCTTTGGCATTTTCAATCATGTAACCCACACAATCAATCAAGCGAATGTTACAAGAAAAGTCATCAATTTTTACCTTTGCAGCATGATTGGGGACAAACTTAGGCTCCGTTGTCATAATGGTTTTTCCTTGCGCACTCTGTGGAATTTCATCCAGTGCTCTTTTCTTTTCATATTCATCTTCAATGTGTGGGACAATAAGTGTTTCCACCATTTTTTTGATGAATGTACTTTTTCCAGTTCGAACCGCTCCAACGACACCTAGATAAATATCCCCTTTTGTTCGTTCAGCGATGTTCTTAATAATGTCTATTTTTTCCATATCTCATCACCTTTTTCATATTTTCATTCTCATTCTATGTCACTTTCAAGAAGATAGAACAAAAAAAGACCAATTCTGCATGGTCTTAAAACATTTTATCTACATTTTTAGGAACCTCATCCTGTAGAATTGTATTTACAATTTTGGCTTTTTTTTCATCACTCACTTGGCGTCCTGTCATGGAACTAATTTCATCAATCACTTCATTTAATACCTTTTCATCTTTCATATTTCCTTTTTGTAGTTTTGATGCAAGGGATAGGATGGTTTCCTTATTCACATTTGTCTTTTGTTCAACACGTTTAAAAAAGTTGTCACCTAACATCATTTTTCCTCCTTACTGTATCATATGAAGAAGGTAGGAAAGAAGTACTAAGTTTTGGGTTCTAAAAAGGGTGACTCTATTTTTTGTTTTGTTCTTTTTCTAGCTCTTTTTGGTATTTTTGTCTTAACTTTCCAAATTTTTCACATTCTTTTTGAAATTGTTCAATGGTAATTTGTTTTTGTTGGTAGCGTTCATTTAAAATTTCCATTGCTCTATCGAGTCCTTCTAATTTTGTTTTTGGATTTCGTTTACTAAAGTTAAACATTTATTCATCTCCACTTCTATTTTTAAATTGAATCACAATCGGTGTTCCTTCTAAGTCAAAATTTTGTCTTAATTTATTTTCGAGATATCGTTGATAAGAAAAGTGTACTAATTTTTTATTGTTGACTCGAAATGTGAACTTTGGAGGTTTGATTCCTGATTGGTTGGCAAAATAAATTTTTAAACGATTCGATTTATAACTCGGTGGTAAATTTAATTGATAAGCATCCATGACCACTTGGTTTAAAAGGGAAGTTTTGATTTCTCTTTGAATATTTTCTTTAACACGAACTACTTCTGGCATCAGGGTGTGGACTCTTTTCTTGGTTAAAGCAGATAAAAAGACAATCGGTGCATAGGTTGCGAACTGAAATTCTGCACGAATTAACTTTGTATATTCCCCTATAGAAGTATCTTTTACCGTATCCCATTTATTGACGACGAGAAGGAGTCCTTTTCCCTTTTCAATGGCATAGCCTGCGATATGTTTATCGTGTTCTTTAATCCCTTCTTCAGCATTGATAACAACAAGACAAATATCGCTTTGGTCAATGGCTTTCATCGAGCGAAGAAGACTATATTTTTCGATACTTTCAAAGACTTTTCCACGTTTTCTCATACCAGCAGTATCCACTAAAACATATTCTTCACCATGATACTTAAAAACAGAGTCAATGGCGTCTCTTGTCGTTCCAGCAATGTGACTTACTACGACACGTTCTTCGTTTAAGATAGCATTCGTTAAAGAACTTTTTCCAACATTTGGTCTTCCAATGATGCAAAGTTTTAAGCGCATATCTTCTTCCATGTTTTCTTTTTCTTGGAAAGATAGCGTAACAGCATCCATCAGGTCTATATATCCCGTATTGTGAATGGCACTAATTGGAATATAGGTATCAAATCCTAACTCATAAAAATCATAAAGATTATTTTTAGCATCTTTGACATCCATTTTGTTGATGGCAACGATTACTTTCTTGTGGCTTTTTCTTAAAATATCTCTTACTACAAAATCATTTTCAGTAAGCCCTTCTTTTCCATCCGTAAGAAAGATGATGACATCTGCTTCTTGAATGGCAATTTCAGCTTGTATTTTAATTTCGTTATTGAAAGTTTCCTTACTTTCATCAATTCCGCCCGTATCAATTAAATAAAAGGGTTTGTTTTGATAGCTTGCCTCTTGATAAATACGATCTCTTGTAACCCCAGGTGTATTTTCAATGATCGAAATTTGTTCGCCGACGATTTTATTGAATAATGTACTTTTTCCAACGTTTGGTCTTCCAACGATGGCAACAGTGGGGATCGTCATAGTCTTCCTCCTTTCGCCCTTTATTATACAATAGATTGAAACGGATGTAAATTGGTGATGTTTGGTGTTCTTGGGATGTGTATGTGGTGTTTTCCCTTTTGTTTATAAGGGATTTTTTCCTTATATAAGGATTCCTTCTTTAAAAAGGAAGATTTTAAAATTTACTTGACAGCGCTCATAAATTTCATAGAACGAACTTTCAAATGTATGGTATAATAAAGAAAATAGGAGGGTGAAAAGATGAAAGAGGTACGACGGGAAGAAAAAGAGTGGTATGATAATCCTAATATGATTACTACTTTGTTAATTGCGGTTATTCTTTTAAGTATTTTACTTTCTCAAAGTTTTGCCATTAGAAATCACTTAGATACAGCAACCATTCTGCGTTCTATTTTGAATCATAATAGTCTTTACTTATTTGTACTCGTCTATTTTTGTTTTTTAAAAACAAAAATTGGGAAACGCTATTTTCATATTTTAAACGTTTTTGTAAGTATTTTCTTTTGTTTAACAACGATTGC
Organism: uncultured Bacilli bacterium; assembly: GCA_947627225.1. GTDB lineage: Bacteria > Bacillota_I > Bacilli_A > RF39 > UBA660 > CANQVB01. The sequence goes on along the minus strand of CANQVB010000047.1, from coordinate 4,458 downwards.
AAGTGTCTTTACTATTTTTCAGTCTTTTGGCCTTACTTCTTTAGTAGATCTTGCTTTGAATATTGTTCTTACAATTTATTTTATTTATGTGTTTATTAGAGATACGGTAATTGGCACAGAATTAAAAATTACAGAAGCGCCTATGGATGAAGTGAATAATAATCAGTATTTTTATGTCATTTGTGGAATTATTGCAGTTTCTTTAGTTGTTTCTTTAATTGGTGCGTCTACTTTTGATGGGATTGTTCTTGCACTGTTAGATTCTATTTACTATGTTCTTTTTGCAAGATATATTTTTCTTTATAAGGAGTTTCAAGAAAGTAAGAAAAAGATAAAAAATGTCGTAGAAAAAAAGAAAGAAGAAGTGAAACCAGAAAAAATAGAGAATGAATCTGTTAAAAAGAAGCCTGTTCAAAAGGAAAAAACATCTCTAAAAGGAGAAAAAGAAACAAAAGAGGGGGATACTGTATGAAAGATTTATTTGAGCAAATTGATGAAGAACAAATTGAAATGCCAAAACTCCACGCTTTGCGTTCAAAGGTGTCTACGAAAAGGAATCTGAATTTATATCAAATCGTCTCTTTGATTGTGATGGCAGTTATGTTTGTTGTCGGAATTATTTTAGGAAATGTATTTCCGGCTTGTGGAGAAACATCTAATCTTTTTTCTACCTGTACCAAAACGGAATACAATCTCTCACTTACAATCATTGTTTGGGCGAGTAGCTTTTTATTCTGTTTATTTCTTTATGGATTTGGGCAGATAATCACACTTCTTGCAGAAATAAATCAAAAACTAGGAAAAGTAACTGAAAGAGGGAAAGAAGGGATGAAAAATGGGAAAAATTAGAATGCACGATGTGTATGTAGAAGGGGAAACATTTCGAAACATTACACATTATCGAATCAAACGAAAAACACTCAAGGGTCTTATTAAATTTACTGCAGTGGCGACTTCGACACTTGTAATCGGAGGTGCTGTTGCTCATGCAGTCAAACCGAAAGAACAAGCACCTACAATCACTACACAAACAGAAGTAGAAAATGAGGAAAATACAGTTATTTCTTTAGATGCGAAAGAGCTAGATGCACTTCATGTGGTGCTGATGAATGGTGGTCTAGAGGATGCTGTATACCAAGATGTAATGTTGAATTTAGAGAAGAAGGGCATTTCTTTTGAAGCGTTTCAAGAAGGTGCTCCTATTACGAATGAAAATACAGTCATTCGACTCGTTGGGGATAAAAATGATGGAAGAACCGTTGCTTTTTATGGACCACTTGCTCGAGAAGGTGGTAATCATGACAATTTAATGATTGCGTTTGAAGAGGCTTGCGAGAAAACAGACTATTCACAAGAGCCTGCACAATTTGGAAAAAATGATCAAGGAACCCTTTTGCCTACAACCTTAGAAGAAAAAACGAATGGACAGGGAACCCTTTTAACCATTGAACTTAAAGATTTAAATGGTGCAGAAATTTCTGATTTATTAGTTGCAGGATTAGGTAATTATTATGTTCGCAAAACGAACACACCAAATCAAAAGTATTTTCATATAGCTAAAACAGGAGATACAATCAATGCACTTGCCGTAAACTATGGATTTCCATCAGGAGAGGTACTTGCTTATAAGAATGGGCTAGATTCCCCTTCCAGCCTTCCTTTAGGAAAAGCCTTACTCATTAAAGAGCCAAAACCTATCGAGGTAAACGTGAATACGGCACCTGCGATAGGAATTACAAGGACACCATAAAAACGCAGTTTTCTGCGTTTTTTTAATGTATGGGAGGACAGATACCAGGGTCTGGTTCATAAAAACAGTGGTTTTTGAATCGACCGGAATGACGTTGATCATACCAGTATTCAATACAAGAAGCACCACTCGTTGGTGCATAAAACCATAGCGCATTGGTGGCAGGATGATAATATTCTCCACGTAAAACTCGAAGTGCTAACTCTTTTTCTTTGTTGGTTGCACTTTTTTCAAACAGGGGACTGGAAGTTCCTGAAAATCCTCCTGGGGACTGGAATACCATCTGTGTAATTGTTTTAATATCTCGAAAATCAAGACAGTCTGCAAGCGTACGATTGACGCCAACATTTCCGACCATCAACATTCCCAAATCTCCTTCTCCAATTGCCTCTGCGCGCATAAGACGGGCTAAGAGGTCGAGCTCTTTATCTGTAAATGCAACAATACTACTCATTTTTTTCACCTAATGTAGTGTATGCAAGAAGCTGTTTTTTACTACAATAGGTCTTGTCAAAGAAGAAAAGTTTGTGTTATACTTGGTTTGTTCTGTTTAGGGGATTAGTTAAATGGTATAATAGGGGTCTCCAAAACCTTTGTTGGGAGTTCGATTCTCTCATCCCCTGCCATGTGTTCATTACACGAACTTTTACTACTTTGTAGGAGGATGCGCTGTTAATATAACAAAAAAACCTAGCTAATAATATTTAGTTGGGTTTTATTGTTAATACTATTTTCATTTGTTGTCTTTTTTTTCGCTTTGTTTCAAAATCTATCTCTTTCATTTTACATTCTTCCTAAAATATGTTTGTATCCGTTTGAAAAATATTACAAAAATCTGTGAATTATGTAGTTTATTCGTTTATAATATATATGAACAGAAAAATTTATTGCTGAAAAACGTCACATAGTGATGTTTTTTTGTGGAAAAAAGAAAGGATGATTTAAACGTGAAAATCAAAGCAAAAAATTTTTTGGAAAGTTTGTTTCTTGTAATGTTAGGAATATTTTCTTTCCCGATGATTGCCCATGCACAGAATGCACAAGATCAGTTAATCATGGACAATAACTATTCTTTTTATGTGGCATCCACTGCATGGAATAATTTTGATATTTGGGGTGTTGCCACAGAACATCCAATTAAAAGAGTAAGTGATGGGGCTTATGTCTATTGTATTCAGGCACATGTAGAGTTTCTAGATGGTTCTTTAGTGACTGGATATGACAATATTCATGATCAATTGGTATTATCGGCGCTTTCTCCTGAAGAATTAGAAAGAATCCGATTGTATGCCTATTATGGCTATGGGTATGGCAATCATACCAATTTGGACTGGTATGCAGCGACACAAATTTTAATTTGGGAAACAACCGAAAAACAAGCAATTCCTTATCCAGTTGCTGAAGGGGATAAAAGCTTAACTAGAATTGATAAGTATGATGCGATGATGAATGAAATTAAAGAGTTAGTCGATCATCATGGAAATACTGTGAGTTTCAATAAGCAAAAGGTTTCCATGAAAGCAGGAGAAACCATACAATTAAAAGATACCAACGGTGTTTTATCACACTATTTTGAAGTACCAACAGCAAATGATGCGCTTGCGTTTTCTTTTGATGGAAATAATCTAGTCATTACTGCCAAAAAGGGATTTGAAGGAGAAATTGATTTAAAAGCAAAAGTGAATGAAATGCCTCCTTTTATTTATGATGGGGCTAAGCAGAAATGTTTAAGCATTGGAATTCCTTCCTTTATGGATGCAAAGATTTTGTTAGATGTAACAACGGAATTTAAATTTGATAAAGTGTATGGAGACTTTGATAAAGGAGTCTATAAACCAGAAGAAAGTGCTGTTTTTGAACTATATAATGTAGAAACAGGAAATTTGGTTGCGACCTTAACAACAGATGAAAACGGGGAGGCTTCTATTTTTCTACATTTTGGAACGTATAGACTTCATCAAATTCAAGGAAGAGAAGGGTACAAGTTTATTGAAGATTATTTCTTTACCATGGATGGAACACATACACAGGAAGTTGCTTATTTTGATAATGAAAGAATCAAAGCAACTGTTACTTTGCATAAAGTAGATGAAAAAGGAAATGCTTTAGAAGGGGTTCTTGTAGGTGTTTATGATTTAGAAGGAAATCTATTGGGACAATATAAAACAGATAAGAATGGCAATATAGAAGTAGAACTTGAATATGGTTCTTACTATTGGCAAGAAATCGCAACGGTAGAAGGGCATGAATTAAATCGTGAAAAAATATACTTTGAAGTTACTAAAGATGGTGAAATGATTCAAGATACTTTGGTAAATCATACAATCAAAATAAAGGTTCCTAATACAAGATATCATGAGAACTATGTGACAGAATGGATGGGAATTTTCTTTATTTTAGTAGGCTCGGGAGGCTTTACAAAGTTAAAAACTGAAGAAAGAAAAAAGAAGAGGATATTTTTCAAGAAATAATTATACTATGGATGTATACGTAAGCGTTTGGATATATAGATATAGTGTCTTATCCTGTTTTTTCGCAAACGTTTTGTTAAGGTGTACTAAGGAATATAAAATTATACTTTTTAATCTATGGGATAGAATGGGTTAAAATATTAATTTTCTTTTTACATCAACACTATAACAAAAACCGGATGTTTTGTTTTTGAAGGAAAAAAATCCTTCTTTTTTTGTACCAAAAAGCTTGACTGG
>CANQVB010000046.1 GCA_947627225.1 uncultured Bacilli bacterium | reverse complement strand
TTTGATGGGATAAAATCTTTATAAATAAAGGGCAAAATTGGCATTTTATTCTTAAAACTGTCAAACTCAGGATTATAGCATAGGAAAGTCATTTCAAAACAAAAAATAGCAAAAGTTTTAAAAAAAAAGAAGATTTTTTATCTTCCTTTTGTATATTGAATAGGTTGTTCAATCGTTACATCGATACCTTCATTTGAAAGTTCTGTAACAATTTGTTCCGCAAGCATCTCATAAGATGCTGTTTGATTTGCCTGATAAGAGATAGAACTTGGCTCAATATATTCTTCTTCTCCTTCAATAATGGTATCTTTTTGATCGGACCATTGTTCGTTGCTTTCATCCTGATTTAAATCTGGGAAAGGTTGGTAGGCATCACTTCCATCTGTAGTAGGATCTGAAACACCATTACCGGGTTGCATTTGTTCTATTTCCTCTTTTTTCTTTTCGTTTTCTCGTTGAACCTCTTGTTCAAGTTGTTCCTTTTTCGCATCTTCCTTCGCTTGATCTTGTTTTCTCATCTCTTCTGCTTGGCGTTCTGCTTCTTCTTTCGCTCTTTCTGTTTCTTCGCGATAGCTAGCATTAATTTGCTCTTCTTGACGCGTTGCTTCCTGTCTTTCTGTTTCACTTAAGCTTTCTTTACTTACTGTTTCTTGTGTTACTTCTTTTTTCTCGACTATTGTTTCTGTTCTTGTTGATGTCTTTTTAGAAGATGACTTCCCACTACTTTTGTAAGAAGTAGAAGTTTTTTCTTGTAATTTATAGGTCGTCCAATTGAAAGCAGCATCGACTGCTCTTAAATGTTCCACATCATATTCTTCCTTTTTTTGATCACAGTAAGAAATGTAAGCACCTTGCTCTTTTAATTTTTCTATCACTGCATACAATGCCGTATCATAATCTAAATAAGATTCATCCGCTTGATAATTAATCGCACTTAACTTCGCTTTTTGACTTTCCACATTTTCTTTCATGGTCCATTCATAAAGATGACAGTAAATTCCACCTTCTTGGAAGACTTTTTGCTCTCGTTCATCATAAAATCTCTTTCCATTTTCTACTGTCCAATTTCGATATTCATGGGCCACTTCATCAAAAATTGGTTTTGCAAGCAACACATAATCAGGAAGTGCCAATTTTTGAAAGTTCTCATAAGTTGGCTCTAAAGTATAAGCTTCTTCGATTTTAAAAATTCTATTTTTTAATTGATATAAAGATTCTAACGCTTTTTGTTGTGCTTCTTGATTTTCTTGGTTTCTTGCAGTACGAAGTTGCTTATGTAAATCGTCAATTTCTTTCAAGACTTGCTTTCCTTCTTCGTTAGATACGATATCTAAAAGTCCTGTTTCCTCTTGTCCACCACGTACGGCATAAGCATAAAACATTTGTGTATACCATGCATTGTAGTAATCCTTATACTCTTCAATACTAATATCTGATGCATTCATGAAAGACTGGTACGCATCCGGTGAGAAAGAAGCGCCTAAAATATAAGCAGCTGCCATAGATTGTGGACTTAGTCCAAAATGAACTAAACTCACTTGATGTCCATCTGGAAAAACGACATTTCTTTCTTCATGATTGGTTGAAAAATTTTGGTTAAAGTAAGTCGTTGCTTTTACGCTACTTTCTAAGAATGGTTTCTGTAGAGCATTTGCTTTTTCCATCGCTTGTTCAAAGAAAGTTGCAAGAACCGTTTTGGTTTTCTTATTTGCATTTTTTTGTTTCATAGAATCAGCATTTGTGGTCGTTGTTTCTTTCTTTTTATCTTTGCCATTATACGCCAAATGATAACCAGCGATACTAGCAATACTTCCTGCGACGACTACACAAACGCCAGCAATCACAATTTTATACATTTTTTTGTGATTATATTTAAGATTTGAAATGCCATTTCTTTTCTTTTTGGGTTTAACTGTTATCGTTTTCGGATCACTTTTTTTATGAAGTGCTAAACCCATAAAACGTTTAATAAAATGATTATTTTTGGTCTCTAAAATGGCTTGATCTACTCTTTTAGCAATCTGATTTACAGATAATTCATCTTTCAATTTCTTTGCTTCTTCTTCCGTTTTACAAATATGAATTTTAGAATTTCCTGCAATGGTTCCATCCACACTGTTAATTTTCTTATATCCTGTTTCATTTAAATATTGGGTAAAGAAATTCAGTCCATCTTTTCCCGCTATCTCTTTTACACTACCTTCCGTATACAATACGTAAAAATGATATGAATTCGTATTGGCATCACGATAGATAATGATATCTTCAATTTCATCTTGATCGATGACATAACCTTTTTTCATTGTTTACACCCCTTACTTATCTCTACTATTTCCTGTGTAATAGTAGCCTTGTTTGATTAACGTTTGATCATTTGGAGTATCACTCCATTTCGTTACGGTCTTTCCTTTTTCTTTGACAGTTCTTGTTTTTTCGCTGTAATAATGAACCGTTCCATAATAAGGTTCTTCATGATAATCCTTATCATATACAGTTACTGTTTTATATACAGGGATTGTCTTTACAGTCACATTGGCACAAGTAACACGTATAGAAGTATTGGTATTTTTCACGGTACTGGAACTGAGTAATGTTTCTGTCGTAGAACTTCCCGCTGTTACATTGGTAAGTCCGCCTTGATAAACATACTTTTTATAAGTATATTTTGGACTACCACTACAACCATTACAGCTGAAATTTAAACCTTGATATACATAATGCACACCTGCAGTATCTTGTGGTGGAATAAAGTCTGTATAGGTTCCACTATAAACCCAACTTCCTACACTCGATCCTGAAGAGGAAGTAATCGAGGAAACTGTGCCATAAACATTTGTAGTTTGGTAAGTCGTTTCATTGATTCTTACATAATTGAAATTGGCACAAGCTTTTTCTTGATAACTTCCATATTGTCTTTGTTCTTCGCGTCCAACAACATAGGCCTTTTGATACGTTCCTATTTGTTCTTTTCGTGAAAAGAGTTGTCTTTTCTTAACACAAGTTGGATCACTATCACTACAATCTAATGCAGGATAATCATTGACATTTTTAGTCCAAGCACTCCAGTCGCTCCAATTAGACATCTTTGCTCCTGTTGTTTTCTTATACTCATACTCTTTTCCCTTTTGAGGCGTTGGAACTGGACCTTTTTCTGGTTCTACTGGAACATCTGGAAGGCTCTCTCCACCTTTTTGTGGAGAAGATTGTGGGATCGCAGGTGCAGGAACAGACGCATCCTTAATAACCGTTGTTTCCTTCTTTTCACAAATGTCTTTTTTACAATAGGTATAGCAACCCATATGTACAAGTATATAGTCTTCTTCCTTGCTACATTTTAGATTGACTTTCATCAGGTATTCATCATCCATTTTTGTGATTTTTACGTAGCTTTTATCCACACTACATGCTTTACCGTATTGATCCACAAATGGAACCAGTAAATTCTCTGCAATCATCTGTCGTAATGTCATTTGCTTTGCGTCACCAACGTTTTGTGGTAACCGTTCATCTGTATAATAGGATGTCGCAGCATCTTGCATTTTCTTAAGGTTTTGAGAGAAAATTTGCGCCAAAAGTGGTGAATAATCTTCCGTTACCTTAGATGGACTTGATACAAATAATTTGGGCAACAACCATATTAATAAAAAGATAAACAAAATGACTAAAATAATTTTTAATAAGAAGTCTCGAATTGGGAAAGTTCTTCTTTCATATTCTTCTGTATACATCTTTATACCCCCTTGTTTGTTTTGGCTTGTATTATATCAACTTCTTTTTGTTTTGTCAATAGTTTCTACTAATTTTACGATTGTACAACCAGGATTCATAAAAGAAAGGGCAAAAGATTGCACCCGCTTATCCTTTTTTAAGACAGTGGCAACCTCCCTTTGTAAAATGCCTTTCCCGATTCCGTGAATAATCACAAAGGAATATTCTTTTAAAAGCAGCCTATCTCGAATGAAGTCTTGAATTGCAATTCTTGCACTTTCACGATCATAACCATGTAAGTCAATCGTTGGCAAAAAACTAGGAATCACGAGTTTGCCTTTCTGTTTCTAAAACCTCTTCTAAAGTTGGCATAGAAAAGCGACCCCCTAATTTTAAAACAGATAACGCACCTGCAATATTAGCAAGACGAACTGTTTTTTCAAGTGCAACTCCATGTGATAAAAAATAAGCAAAGGCTCCATGGAAAATATCTCCTGCACCCGTAGAGTCCAATACTTTGACAGGAATACTCGGAATAATCTTGTAATCCTCGCCTTGCTTTAAAAATGTCCCCTTTCCTTCTAATGTAATCAACACTTCGTTTTGAAACATTTCTTGAAGCACTTTGTGAATGGGAATGATGGTATTGATATCCTCATAATTCATCTTCATATGGGTTACGTCTTCAGCAAAATCATGGGAACATACCACATATTGCACACAATAACAAAGAGAAATTGTAGAAGGCCTTGCACTTCCTGCGTCAATAATGGTTAAAGCCTCTTTGTTTCTTTCTAGTACTTTTTTAGCCATTTCTTCTTCCTCTCCATCCAAAAGAATAACATCATATTTTTCTTCTGGACAAAGACTTAAAGCAAGCGGATTTTTATCTTTAGAAGACAAAATTGTTCTAGAACCATTTTTCGTATTTGCAATAATAAAAGCAAGCATGGTATTGGACAAATCAGATAGTTCCAAATAAGAAGTGTCTACACCAGCATCTTGAAATTCCTTTTGAATTTTCTTTCCATAAAAATCATTCCCAAGTAGTCCTGCAAAAGAAACATCAGTTCCCCATTTACCAAGAAGATATGCGGCATTCGATGCAGGTCCACCTCCACAACCTATTGTACTATCTAGTCTTGTTTTTGTATTCTCTTCTGGATAGCCTTCCATTTGAAAAGTAATATCATAAGATGCATGCCCTAAACATAAATATTTCATACAAATTCTCCTTTCTTTTCTAAGGCCTCTTCAACAGGATGAAAACTCCTTCTATGTTCTTTTAAAACCCCATATTGAAATAAAGCTTCTCGATGCTTTTTCGTAGGATACCCTTTGTTTTTTGCAAAATCATACATTGGATATTCCTCGGATAATTCTATCATCATTCTATCTCGCGTTACTTTTGCAATCACAGAAGCTGCGGAAATTGTAATACTTTTTAAGTCCCCTTTTATAATCGAAGTCGTTGGAATATCTAATTCTAAGGGCATTGCATCAATTAAAATATGTTCTGGACGAACAGGACAATTTTGAATCGCACGTTTCATTGCAATTTTGGTGGCTTCATAAATATTATATTGATCAATTTCTTCCGCAGTACACATTCCAATGCCAATCGCAATTGCTTGTTCTTGAATTTTGTCATAAAATTCTTCTCTTTTTTTGAAAGAAAGTTTTTTAGAATCCGTAAGTCCCTTTAATGCAAAAGTTTTGGGTAAAATCACGCAGGCAGTTACCACAGGTCCTATTAAAGGTCCCCTTCCCACTTCATCAACCCCTGCAATTAAAGAAATACCTTGATCTCGCAAAGCCCTTTCATATTGATAATTGTCCAGTTCTATTTTTTCCATTTTCATCACTTTTTTATTGTATCACAAAAAGGAAAGAGATGTCTTTGTTTTTTTATATCTTTTAGACAAAATGATTTGTCCAAATACACCAGATGCATCCTCTAAAGCCGTTCTTATATAGCAACAATCTACTTTCTTCTTTTGCATGCGTAAAATTGACTTCATAAAAAAAGCCTAAAGAAGCGTCTTAGACTTTACGATAAAACCTGCATATTTACAGGTGGGTGCTTCTAGCAAAATCAAAGGATCCCTACCTCCTAAGAGAAGGTCTTCAACACAGATTCTACATTCTCAAAGCTCCCTTATCGTTTTTTTAGTCGGTTTTATACTTTGTCTGTTCGCATTCTTTAGACAAGTTTAGTGTAGCATATCTATTCTTTAAAATTCAAGACTTTCGACAACACTTTACAATAATTACAAAAGTTGAAGTTATTTTAAGGTGCCTATTTTTCCTATTCTCCAAAAATAAACGGATCACTTTTTGTCCCTGTACCTTTTACAAGTGCAACACTCGAGTTTAGATATACGACTGGTTGGATGTGGCCATCCGAGTCGTTCGCCTTGCTAGCATAGACAGCGCCAAAACTATTATATCTGACATAGAACACATCGGCAGTACTTTCCGTTAGTGAAGCTAAGATCCATTGATGATAACTGCCGTCATATAACCAATCGTTTGTTGCACATTCTGTTGCACTATCCCATCCAAATAATTCTTTCGCTAAACAGTCTTCTCTGTTCATTGAACTTCCTCCTCCTGTCGCATACCCATAATCAGATGGATACATTAATCCTACTTTTCCTATCCATGAGATTGATCTTGTTTTTTTACATATACCTGTTGTTGTGCATGTATCTTCTCCTCGTTCTCTTTTATAAAACATTTCTGCAGTTACATCAGTACGAGTGTTACTTCCACCTAAGTACCATTTTGTATCTCCAATCATCTTCCTTGCTTCTTCATTTAGTCCTGTAGTAGTAAAATCACAGGCTTTTGTTTCATTGTTTTGACCATAGGGACATAATCCACTTTCTTGGTTCCAATAAAGACTTCCTTTTCCTCCTGATGCGAGTGAATCTTCTTCATATCCTGGATTTAATAACATCATGAGTCTTGCATCTGTCCAGTCATTACTTCCACGTTCTGATTCTGAGGAACCTGTCCCACTTGGTTTGTTGTCAAAAGACATTGTTTTTCCTCCATCACTTATTTGTAAAGGGGCTTTCCGTATTAGTTTGATTCTTTTTTCTTTAATTCCATTTCCATCTTCTACTGTAAAGATTCCGATGATTCTCCATGTTTCATTATTGAACCTTACATAGTTATTTGGGTCTTTTCCTATGTACCTATAATCTTTTAAGTCTTCAGCTGTCCATCCAGTTTGCTGAACTCCTGCTGTATGGGTAAATGCATACATGTTCTTTCTTTCTGCTTCACTGCTTTCTTCATAACTTTTACTGTTTAAATACTCTTTCATTAATTTAGTTGTCGCAAGTTCTCCTCGTAGTTGACTTGAATAAACAGCTACTTTACTTTGATAGGTCTTTCCCATTTCACTATTGGGTGTCTTCTCATCTAACCAGAGTCTTAATTCATACGTAACTTTTGCACCTACTTCCAAAGGTTCTCCTACTACAAAGTTGGTTACATCTTGGATAGTTCCTTCTACTACTTCTCCATTGTCTCCTTTTAATTCATATTTTAAATATTGTGTATCGAGTAGAGTAGTGTTTCCAATTGCTTTTTCATCTTCTAATGTGATTCTGTAATATGCTTTTAGTGTCCCGTTATTTGTGATTGTAAATGTATAAGGGTTTGTTTGTTTTCCTTCACTATCAGACATGGTTCCAATATTACTTAATCTAATATAATTTCCATCTTCAAAATCAATTTTAAAAGCACCTGCTGCAATGGATACTTTCTTTGTTCCTT
>CANQVB010000045.1 GCA_947627225.1 uncultured Bacilli bacterium | reverse complement strand
TCTCCTGCTTCATTCTGAACAATTAAGGTAGCACCTTCTACTTCTTCTCCAGTCACCATATCTGTCTTTCGTATACTGGCTCCCCCTAATTTTGTATTTTCCATTTTTACTTCTATGGTCTTTCCTGCTTCTACATTAAATTGCACCGTCTTTGTATTTAAGATATACCCTTTTGGTGCCTTTACCTCCTTAAGCATATAAGTTCCTGCTTTAATCGGATCAAGCGTGTATGGGTCGTTCGTAGAAACCCACCGTGCCACTTCTTTTCCATTTGAATCTGTAAGAACCAAAGTTGCACCTGGAACGGCTTTTCCAGTTGTGTCATCTACCTTATTAATTTTAGCTGCTCCCATTGGATCATCAATTTGTAATTCAAGAGATGCTGGAATTGGTGTTAGTTGCATTGTTCCAATCAATGCTCTTTGACTATTTTTAGATCCTGGCCGATACATATAAGCATCTTTACTTTCAAAAGTGCCATTGATATGAATATTTAAGTTTAATTTCTTATTTTCTCTTACTGTAGAAACTGGAACTCGGAAACGAAATTTTTGACCAGGTTGTACCGTCGTTCCTTTTTTTATTTCTGCACCTTGTTCATTATAAAAGGTAACATCACTTTGATCAATTTGCAGTGTATATCCTTTAAAGTTACTTCCCTTAGAAACAACTTCTATCAAAGTACTTTCAAGATACTTATCATCTTCTACCAAAGTATAGTTTATGGTACTTTTATCTACTGTGATTCCATAGTTTGTATCCTCACTATAATTGAGTGCATCTGTAACTATCTGATTGACTTCTTGCCAGTATGGACTTTTCTTTAATGCTTCTTTTTCAGCAGCTAACAATGAATTTTTCCAGTAAAACTCAGTCCTGTTATCTGGATCTGCATCATCACTGCACGCATTTTCTTCCGTCTCTGGCCTTCCACAAATATCTTGATTATCTTGATAGTTTGCATTTCGATCTTGAAAATACCAAATCGCAAGTTGTGATACAAATTTTTTGATATATTTGGCATCTGAATTTCCATTTAATTGCGATAAAAAGTTATCGTTATTGGGATAAAGTTGTGATAACAGATAGGCCATTTTCTTATAATCAATGTTCAGTTCACTTAAGGCACTTGCACTATCTGTTTTGGTATACGTCACATCTACGGGTTGTCCTAACCATCTTTCCAAACAATAGAGTTCATATTCTACTCCGTTAGAAATCCCATAAAATCTTTTTGGAAATTGATATGTATTTCTTCTTCCACTTAAAGATGCGGCAGGAATCCCTTCTACCCAAGAAGATGGAACTGCTGCAGTTTGCCCTCCCTCTTTTTCTTGTTTAGAAGTTAATGTATCTGGAAGAGATGCCATAGGTTGTACTGCCGCATAACTTGTTCCTAACATCTGACTAATTCCTGTTCCTGCAATAAATACAACCAATAGAAAAGATGCCAAAAATATACTTTTTATCGTACTTTTTTTGAAATTTTTTCTATTTTCAACATGACTTCGACCCATAAAGCTCACCTTACTTTACTTTATTATAACGATATTTCAAAAAAAAGTAAATGAACATTTGTATCTTACCATTCAAAATTTTTCAAAATCTTCGTTTCTTATAAAAAAGATGGAAATAGCTTAGAAAAATGAAAAGATGACATTCTTATGGAATCAATGCATGAAACTGCATGTATAACAGAAAAACTATACCATTTCCTGTATAGTTTCTTTCCTACATAAAGCGTAGTATCACCTACATTATTTTAATTTTCCCTGATACATATCTTGAAATATACCAGGCGTTTTCACTAGCTCCTCATATTTTCCTTTTTGCACAATCCTGCCATGATCAAACACCAATATAAAATCACAATTTTGTAGTGTCGTTAACCTATGTGCAATGGATAGAATTGTCATTTTATTTTCCATTTGTAATTGTTCAATTTGGGTTTGAATATACTTTTCCGAAGTATTATCCAAAGCACTTGTTGCTTCATCCAAAATTAAAATTTTTGGCTTTCTTAAAAATATTCTTGCAATTGCAATTCTTTGTCTTTGACCTCCTGATAAATTACCACCACTTTCCGCTAAAACCGTCTGATACCCCTGTGGTAGTGATTCGATAAAATCATCTATGTATGCTTTTTTGGCAGCTTCTTTGATTTCTTCGATACTGACTTTTCGATGGATGCCATAACAAATATTTGCTTCGATTGTATCTGCAATTAAAAATGGATTTTGTGGAACTAATGCCATAATATCTGCGATATCTTTGCGAGAAAAATTCTCTAAATTTTTATGATTGATGCTAATATTTCCACTCGTATTCTTCTCTAACTTCGTTAAAAGCTTTATGAAAGAAGATTTTCCACAACCTGAGGGCCCCACTATACCAACAAATTCTCCTTCTTGAATATCTACATTTAAATCAGTAATGACTTTTTTAGCACTATTGCTGTAAGAAAAATCTACATTCGCGACTTGGATAAAAGATTGATTGAAAGTATTTTCCTTGTTTTTATCCTTTTGCTTGCTGTGATAAGAAAAGTCCTTTTCAAGATCGATGATGTGAAAATATTCTCTAGCTAAAATTGTAGATTCTGACAATTCATCAAAAATTCGGTGCAATTCCCGAAGTGGTGCAAGGAGTTGTGTAAAACATAAGTAAGCTGTTAAAACAGTACCTACACTAATGATGTTTTCCCCAGCTAAGTATGCTGATGTTCCAATAACAAATACAGTAAAAACAGCTTCGTTTACAAATTTTAGGCAATCATAAAATGCCATAGATTTGTGATGTTTCATCTCTTTTAAGCGCAAATATTCAGATTTATCTACAAATCTATCCACTTCTGCTTCCGCATGATCAGTAACTCGGATTACTTCTATTCCATTCATTAATTGTACCATGACACCATCCATAGCTGACTTCTCTTCCAACAATTCAACCCGAATACCTTTTTGTGTAGATATTTGTCTGAAAACAATAAAAACCCCAATTGGAATCACAAATAACATCAAAACAGATAAGAATAATGGCAATTTAGAAAAAATCACAATAATGGCAGCAAGTCCACTAAATATGGCAGGTGCAAAATCCATAAATAATAATTTTAATAGTTTTATTGTCCCCTCTAAACTTCGATTGAGTCTTCCGTGAATATTGCCCGTCATGTGTTCTTTAAAATAGGATAAAGGCGCATGGAGTAGTGCACTGACTGCTTCTGCCCTCGCATTTTTTTCACATCTTGTACAAGTATCTTCTACAATTACACGACGAACGACTTTGATAATTTCATTCGAAACGGTTACCACTAATATAAATAATAGAAAAGGAATTATTTTTATAAACGATAAATTTTCTTGGCTTAATACATCATCCGTCAACGTTCCAATCGATAATGGTAATAATTGGCTTAAAATAGCTGAAATAATCATGATGATTATGATGATAACAAAATTAATTTTTTGCCGTCTCGTTAACATTTGATATATTCTTTTGACTAGGTTGTTTTCTTTTTTCACACGGACCTCCATAACACACTTTTGTAGTTTTCAAGTGGTCTTATTTACACTACACGTCACTATGACAAGTTCAAGTTTTCAAAGAATGTTATCCTCTTACTGTGAATTTTTTTGCATCTATATAAAATTTTTAAGTAGTTTATCAATTTGGTGCTCATATCCGGAGTCGAACCGGAACTTTCTTTCGAAAAATTGATTTTGAGTCAATCGCGTCTACCAATTCCGCCATATGAGCAAGTTCTATCTCATTATATCATAGAATTAATATTTTGAAACAAAAATTCTAAAAAAATAGATTCTTATTGTCTAAAATTATCCTTACAGTATAAAACCTCAATCGAGTTGTTACGCAATTGAGGTTTCTATTATTATTTTACTTTCTTTATGATTCGTTTTGTGAAAACATCTTTTCTTAATGGCATAGCCTAGTCGTCTAAACGAATAGAAATTAAACCAAGTAAGGCATAAATGTTAACAAAAGAAGCCTAATCTTCTTTATATTTCGATTCATATAAATCAACTTGTTCTTCCTGTTCACCCTGCTCTAAAAAATTTCTCATATCAGGCAACTGTTCAAGCGTCGCAAGACCAAAGTAATCTAAAAATGCACTCGTTGTTTCATAAAGTATGGGCCTCCCAGGCAAATCACTTCGTCCAACTTCCTTCACAAACCCCTTTGCAACTAACTTTCTTACCATTTGTGAAGACGAAACACCACGTAACTTGTCGATGGAAAGACGAGTTAAAGGTTGGTTATAAGCAATAATTGCAAGCGTTTCCAATGCAGCTTGTGATAGACTATGACTCTCCTTATTTTCTACTAACTTTTCATAATATTTTTGATGTTCTTTTTTAGTAGTTAACTTGAACCGATTTCCTAAAAAGTCGATTCGAATGCCACGAGATGCATCTTCATAAGAGGCCTTTAAATTGGTTAACACTTGCTTTGCCGTCTCTTCATCAATTTCCAAAATTTCTTCGATTTGAGAAAGACTAAGTCCATCTTCTCCCATTACAAATAAAAGTCCTTCTAATGCTGCTTCCATTTAGATTCCCTCCACGATAATTTCATCAAATAAGTGATCTTGTGTAATTTTTAATTGTTTTTCGCGAGCCATTTCCAAAATTGCAAGAAAAGTTGCGACAATATAAGATTTTGAGCGTTCTTTAAAAAGCTCTGTAAATCTTGCCTTCTTATATTTCTTTAAAAAGCTAGTAATTTCTAATCTTCGTGATGAAACAGTAATTTCTTTCATGGTAACCTTTGTATGAAGTGGTTTTTCTTCTTCTTTTCTACGTAAAAATTTTTCAAACGCCTCGACTAAATCCGTAAGATCCATCTCTTTTTCAATTACTTGTTCTTCCGTTGTATAGGGTTCTAAAGAAGCTGGCAACTTGGTATGAATTTGCATTCTATCTAATTCTTTTTCTTTAAATGTCTTGGTAATTTCTTTGTAAGCTTCGTATTCCAAAAGTCGTAAGACAAGTTCTTCCCTTGGATCTTCTTCTAACTCTTCTTCTTCCGTTTGTCTTGGAAGAAGCATTTTCGCTTTAATTTCCATCAACTCACTTGCAAGAGGAAGGTGGGCTGAAGTTTTTTCAAGATCAATTCTTTCAAAGGTATGAATGTAGGCAAGATATTGTTTTGTAATGACTTCCATTTGAATATCAAAAATATCCATCTTATTTTCTTTAATCAGATGAAGTAACAAATCAAATGGGCCCTCGAAGTCAAATAACTTTAATTGCATATCCTTCCCTACTTTCCTAATTCATTATAACACAAATTTAGGGAATATGGTATAATGTGGTTGATTGTGTTGGTGATACCATGAAACGTTTTTTTATGATGGATGCATCCTTCCGTTGTGAACACTGTGGACAAGAAGTACCTCCACTCCAATATAGTGCAAGAGATCATTGTCCTTTTTGTCTTTATTCCAAGCATGTGGATATAAATCCAGGCGATCGAAAGAACACGTGTCAAGGCTTACTAAAACCAGTGGGAATTGAAAAGTATCGTGATACTTATAAAATTATCTACAAATGTGAACGCTGTCAAATGCTACACAAAAATACCATCGCCAAAGACGATGACATGAATTTAATTATTGCCCTTTCTAGTTTCCATTAGAAAGGTTTTTAATTTTTAGGTTTAAAAAATAAAGCAAAGACAAAGGAGAAGATGATTGCTGCTGTGATGCCGGATGCTGTTAGATCAAACATTCCCATTAAAAGTCCCATAAAACCTGTAGAAGAGGTGGCACTTAAAGCACCATGAATTAAGGAATGTCCAAACGATGTGATTGGAAGCATGGCACCTCCTCCACAGTATTTGATAAACCAATCATAAATTCCAAATGTATCTAGGAAAGCACCTAGAACGACAAAGATACTGGTGATGTGACCTGGTGTTAATTTCGTATTGTCTAAAATAATTTGCGCAATGAGACAAACAATACCGCAAAAAAGAAAAGCATTAAGATAAATCATTTCGTCGCCTCCAAACTGACAGCATGTGCTATCGATAAAATATGATCTTTTTGGAAAACGGTTGTAGGAGAAAATAAGGCACCTGTTGCGACCAATAAGACACGCTTATATGTACCATCTTCCAAGCCTTTTAAAATCGTACTGTAGTTAACAAGGGCACTACAAACAGGACCACTTCCCCCTGCATTGACTTCCTTTTGTTTTTCATAATCGTAAAGAAGACAACCACAATCATTGTAGTTTTGTGATAAGTCAATTTCATACGTCTTTTGCATGTATTCCTTTAAAATTTCTCTACCATAAAGGCCTAAGTCCCCGGTTAAAATGAGGTCATAATCCGAAGGACTTCGCTTTAAATCCTTTAGATGTTGATAAATTGTATCTGCAGCAGCAGGTGCCATGACAGCACCCATATGAAGTGGATCTGTCTGATCAAAATCGACCATCTTTCCGACGGTTCCACTTTCTACTTTTATTTTTGTTTTTTTACGTGTTAGTAAAAGACTTGCACCTCCTGTTGCTGTAAATGTAGCCGTCTTTGGTTTCGGTGCACCATATTCTGTTGGATTTCGAAATTGTTTTTCACTGGAAAGATTGTGGGAAGAACAGGCGGTAATACAATTGTTGATAGTTCCATTTTCTAGGAAAGTAGAACCAACAAGAATTCCTTCTACAGAAGTTGCACAGGCACTATAAATTCCTAAGAAAGGCGCATTTAAAAATAAAGAAGCATAACAGGATGCTGTAATTTGATTCATCAAGTCTCCTGAGATAACCATTTCAATGTCATCTTTTTCAAGGGATGCTTTCTTTAACAGCAGTTTTAAACTATCTTCCAAATAATGCACTTCTGCTTGTTCCCAAGAATCTTCTCCACAGTATAAGTCTTGGTGAATTTTATCAAAGTTCTTTCGTAATGGACCATCTGCTTCATAAGGTCCACATACTGTGCTATAACTATCGATATATACATTTTGAAATTGATGTGTCATTTCTTAGCCTCCTATTCCTAACAAAAAGCGAATCATTCCAAAAAACCAAGCGGAGACAACACCATATAAAATGACTGTTCCTGCTAGTTTAAAGAGATTGCTTCCAAGCCCATAAACAGGGCCTTCTTTTCGATATTCAATCGCAGCACTTGTCATAGAATGCGCAAAACCTGTGATGGGAATTAAAAGACCACAGCGTGCAAAGTTTACAAGTTTATCAAAAAAGCCTAGTGCCGTACATAAAGATGCAATAAAGATAAACGTAACCAGCATATAAACACTGGCTTCACTTCGAGATAGATCAAACCAATTCACATATCCTTCTAGTAAAAGTTCTCCACAAACACCAAGAACACCACCCACCAAAAAGGCAACCAATCCATGTTGCATCCGTTTCTCTTTCGGTTGATGTTTCTTGACAATGGCTTCATATTTTTTGTTTTTCATCAAATCACCTAATTATAATATGGAAAAGATTTACATGTTTTATACAAACTTAAACAAAAAGAAAAAGAGCTTTCGGTTCTAGAATTTCTAGTGTGGAGTAAAAATTGATTAAACACTTATAAAATAAAGAAAAAACAGGCATTTTTAATTCTTTAATTTTCTTACCTGTTTTTTTCTTATTTTTTGGTACTTTTT
>CANQVB010000044.1 GCA_947627225.1 uncultured Bacilli bacterium | reverse complement strand
ACAAACTACCCCCCCCCAGTCAAGCTTTTTGGTACAAAAAAAGAAGGAATTTTTCCTTCAAAAAACATTTTAATAGAAAACGCGATAAGCTTCTGGTGTCGATGCGCCATCAATATACATGGAATAAATTACCACGTTTCTTCCATTGAATCCACCATGTACAGCATTGCCATTTCCAATATAAACTGCAATATGCGTGGTTCCTCTTCCGCCGTTTTGATAGAAGAGGAAATCTCCTGGTTGGATGGCATTTAGTGAAATACGAGTTCCTATACTTCGTATATTTCCTTCTGTATAATAGCGATCTTCTTGGCAGGAAAAGACATCGAGTCCAAGCATCGAACTTGATGCGTCTGTTTCCGTACAAACTCCATTGGTACAATCTCTGCGGACATAGCGATAGGCTTTTCTATTTCGAACAAGGAGAAACCCTTCTGAAGAAACTTGATTTCCATGTTCATCGGTACCAGACATGGTATTTCCAAAAGGAATTCGTTGTTCTCCACTGACAGCATCACAAGCTTCTTTACCTCTTCCTAAAACTTCTCCAGTTAGTGTATTATAAACAGTGCCATAAGAGCTAATCCAAAGTGTTTTCCCCACAGCATTGAGTGCTCTTTCAGCAACTTCCGTACAAACCATATTGGTATTTCCCACTAAACTAAGCGCTGTATCAACAATTGGATTACTTCTTGCATAGCCACTTGTTGAGGTTGTACTGCCTTTTCCTGAGACTGTTCCACTCTCATTATTTTCAGGTTCTTCTTTTTTGGGATTGACTTTTAAATTCGCTGTTTTTACTTGACTTCGATTTTTACTGCCATCAAAAGCTACAATTCTAACCTTTCGTTCCCCAACACTGCCATCAATAGAAGCTAGCTTTTTGCCCTTTTCATCTACATATTCATACTGACAAGCCTCATGAGAATTATCAAGACAACTTTTCACAAAAGCACTGATTATGATTTCTTGTCCTTCTTCTACTTCTACATCTTTTAAAGTAAGTACAGGTGGTTCCCTATCTTGAATCGTGAGGGTTGTTGTATATGTTTTATGGTTTTTCTTATCTTCTAAAGTCACTTGATACGTTCCAACCCCTACAACCTCTTCTTTTTTTAGATAGCCTTTTTTCAAAACTTCTTTCCCATTCTGAGTAATAACCGCTTCTTCCTTTTCTACTTCTTTTCCCTTTTTATCATAGTAGACGGTTTTCGTTAAGAGTTTCTTTTTATCTTTTACATTTTGATACGTTATTTTCGTATTCTTACTCAACGAAAAATCTCTTTTAATCGCTTTTTCAATTTCCTCCAAAGAAAGTCCTGCCTCTATAGAAACCTTTTTTTGAAATTCTTTTGTGATATCTTTTCGAATACCAAAGAAGAAAATACATCCTCCAAGAAGTGCTAAAAAAAGAACGCCACCAAGCCCAAGAAAGAGCCACTTTTTCTTCTTTTTTATTGGTTCTTTCACTTCTTTTTTTTGCTTTCTAGGTTTTCTTTTTTTCTTTTTCTCTTCCATATTCTTCACACCTTCCAAGAATAAAAAACGAATACTTTTTCATACCTTCATTATAGCATAATCTATTCATAAGTGAACGTTTATTTCATATAAAAAGACTACTTTGATAGTCTTTTTAAAACATACTTTATGGATAAAGTGCAAAATAAGCATCACTTGCTCGCTTGGTAATTCGTTTGGTTACTTGAGAACTATAACTTGTCGCACCATCTTCTCTTGATGAATCTGGGGAGGTAACTGTGAAACTAATTCTTGGAGAAGATGTGGGTGCATATCCAATAAAGGCTGTCGATACAGTTGCTGTATCAATTGCGCCATCTTCATCGCTATCTTTAAAACTCTGGGAAGTTCCTGTTTTTCCAGAAGCATCATATTGATCATCTATGTAACCACGACCCAAACCATAACTATAATGCATTACTGCATGAAAGCCTTCCTTTACACGTGCAAGATAGGCTGGATCTGCCTCCACTTTATTGAGTTCTTTTTTTTCATACGTGTAAACCACTTCGCCTAAATCATCCGTAAGAGAAGACGCATGTACTTCTTTTAAAAGATGTGGTGCATAGCGTGTACCGCCATTCGCAATTGTACTGATATACTGCGAAAGTTGAATGGGTGTATAGGTATCATACTGTCCCATGACATAATCGAGTAAAAGACCTGGAAGTTCGCTGGTTCCACGATAGCCAAGAGATTCTACCGGAAGATCAATTTCGGTTTTAACGCCAAGGCCAAAGGAATGAAACATGTCATGATAGATGGAGAATGGGTCATTTTGAAAGACAAAGGGTGCATTATAACTATAGGTAGCCCCTGCCACTTTCATGGCTGTTTTAAATTGATACACATTGCTCGATAAGGCAAGGGCATCAATATCATTGATTCTACCCAAAGTTCTCCAAGAGCACTTCTCTTTGGTACCTGCAATCTTAACACATTCATCGACTTGGTACTCTCCTGGTGTAATGGCTCCTGTTTGATAACCAACCAACATCGAAGCCCCTTTTACAACAGAACCTACTGTCATAGGCGAGGTTAAAATACCTGCCGTATAATCTTTGATGACATAACTTCCATTCTGAAGAACAGCTTGTTTTCCAGTCATCGCTAAAATTTCTCCATTGTTGGGATCTTGTAAGACAATAAAACTTCGGTTGTAATGCTCTGTATTGGCTTCTTGTTTCGTGGCAAGCACTTCTTCGCTTACAATCTGTTCCAGTTGCTGTTGTAATTCTATATCGATGGTAAGTACAATGTCTTGACCTCGTTTTCCTTCTTCTGTAAGGACTAATTCATGACTATTTTTTACATCATAAATATCCTTTTCACCTTTTAAATAGGATTCATATTGTTTTTCTAAATAACTAAGTCCCACTCGATCATTCAAAGAATACCCTTTCTTTAAATAATCCTCTTTTTCTTCATAGGGGATTCCCTGTGTTGAAGTAGATACTGTTCCAAGAATGGTTCGAAATGAATCCCCATAAGGATAAACTCTTTCCCAATCCATCTTGGTATTAAATCCTTTTAAAGTCTGGTTATGCTCTGCAATAAAAGCATATTCTACTTCACTGACATTGTCTGCTTTTATCATTTTCTCTTCGTACGAATACCCTTGATTCATAAGATAATAGAGGTAAGCTGCATGTTTTTCTTCTTCGCTTAACTTTTCAAGGTCATCTTTCTTGATTCGTTTTATCTTCATCTCTTCTATTTCTTTAGAAGAAAGTTTTCTAGCATCAAGCATTTCCCACTCTTTTTTGGTAATGGTCTTCTCGGCTTTGTTTGGGTGTTTTGCTACAAAGTATTCTCTTAAATTTCGTTCGGTTAACTTTTCATAAGACAAAGCAAGGTGGGGAGCAACTTCTTCTGCAAGCTTGACTTCTTCTTCAGTAGAAATTCCCTTTTCCTTCTGGTAATAGATGACTTTCATGGCTTTGTTATCCACCAACACCCTTCCCTTTCGATCTAGGATTCTTCCTCTTGGAGCACTTGGACCTTCTACTTTATCTGTCGTAAGAACAGACAGTTCTTCTTCATAATAGTCTTCTTTTTGAATCATCACAAAATAAAGTCTAATTGCAATCACACTAAATAGAAAAACAAAAAAGAAGAAGAAACAAAACCACCTACGTTTATAGACTGCACTCGTTATTTTTTTTGTTTTTTTCTTGCGATTGAGTGGTTTTTTCTTCATAAAGCACCTCGGTCCTTTCCCTATTAGTTTATCACATAAATCAAAAGTTATTTCATATAATTTCTTGAAAGAGGTGGAAAAATGTTAGAAGACTTGATTGCCTCCTATATTTCAACACTACATGAGAATCATGTTATGGAATATGCTAAAAAAAGAGGCATTTTTCTAGAACCACAAGAAGCAGTAGAAATTACGAGTTTTTTAAAGCGATATTGGAAAGCACTTTATCACCAACAGACAACTTGTTTAAAGGAATTAAAAGGAAAAGTAAAAGAAGAAACGTATACGAAAGCCCTTCTTCTTTATGAAGAAATGAGAAAAAATTATCTATAAAAAAACAATCTCTTTTCGAGATCATTTTTCAAAATTCTTCTGTTCTTCTTGAAACAGATTGGGTTGAAATTGTTTCGCGCGAAGCATGGCAATTTCTTTTTTATAGGGTGCATAAAGATGGTTAATATAAGGAGTTTCCAAAATTTTAGGAACATCTTCTAGCCTTTTGTTATAGACTACATCTAAAATGGTTTCAAAGTCAAGCGTTCCAAAACCTATGTTTTCATGACGATCTTTGTGGGATGCTTTTGCATTTTTAGAATCGTTGACATGAATGCATCCAATCTTTGAAAGCGGAAAATATTTTTCAAACAAATCTAGAAAGGATGTAAAGGGATATAAGTCATAACCTGCATCATTTAAGTGACACGTATCAAGACAGATACCAATCCTCTCTTGGGCTTTAACTCCATCATAAATGGCTTTTAGCTCTTCTAAGTTTTTGCCCACTTCTGTTCCTTTGCCTGCCATTGTCTCCAGCAAAATAACAACCCTCGTTGTTTTGGTTTTTTCTAATACTTCATTGAGGGCATCTTGAATATTACAAATTCCTTTTTGTACCCCTTCTCCTACATGGCTTCCTGGATGAAGGACCAAATAAGAAAAGCCAAACTGGGATACCCTGTTTATTTCTTCAATGAGAAAGGAAATGGCAAACCGCCACTTTTCTTCCTCCTGTCGATTGGCGAGGTTAATAATATAAGGCGCATGTACAATCACATTTTGAAGGGGAATTTTCTCTTCCTCCATTTTGGCTTTGGCTTGGGCTACATTTTCAAAATCAATTTTACTTCTTCTTGTATTTTGGGGTGCACCTGTATAAAACATAAAAGCATTGGCGCCATTTTCTAAGGTTGTATTGACACAACCTAAAAGCCCTGTTTTGCTCTCATAATTGACGTGACTTCCAATTTGTAACATGAAATCTTCCTTTCAATCTATTTCTTCAAAGCGAAATTTTTGTTTGACATCCGGATATTTTTCGTGATCGACTTCACTTAAAAATTCTTCCAAATCACGAATCCAAATGTCCGCATCATCTTCTAAGTTTTGATAAACCACTTTTTCTTTGCATGTTTCTGCATCTTTTCCAACTGCAAGAACTCGATAACGATGCCCCTTAAAATGCTTATAGCAGCCATTTCTTTTAATTTTTCTTTCCATCTTCCTGTAAGGCATCCTTTCTTGAAAAATTAAGTTTTCCTTTTTTGTCGTATCCCAGACACTTTACAAGTAAAACATCCCCTACTTTGACAACATCTTCTGTCTTTTTAACACGTTCTTTCGCAAGTTGAGAAATATGAACGAGTCCTTCACATCCTGGCCAAACTTGAACAAAACATCCAAAGTCTTCGACTTTAACAACGGTTGCTTCATAAATTTTTCCAGTCTCAACTTCTCTTGCGACATCTTCAATCATCTTTGCTGTTTTTTCAATGACTTCTTTGTCTGTATGGTAGATGACAACTCTTCCATCATCTTCTAAGTCTACTTTAACCGCATTGACATTGTTAACATCACTCACACCACTTGCTTCACAGATGATTTTTGTAATCATCTCACCACCACGTCCAATGACATCTCGAATCTTGGAAGGTGAAATCATGAAGACTTTGGTCTTAGGCGCATACTGTGAAACTTCTTTCCGAGGTTCTTTAATCTGTTTTGCAATTACATCTAAGATTTCGCCTCTTGCCTTTTTCGCTTGTTGGAGGGCTTCTTCTAAGATTTTTCTTGTAATTCCCTTGATTTTGATATCCATTTGTAAAGCACAAATTCCTTTTCGTGTTCCAGCCACTTTGAAATCCATATCACCTAAGTGATCTTCCATACCTTGAATATCTGTTAAAATCGTATAATCGTCTCCATCCGTAATGAGTCCCATCGCAATTCCTGCGACAGGTGCTTTAATTGGAACACCTGCTGCCATTAAGCTCATACAACCGGCGCAAATACTTGCTTGTGAACTACTTCCATTACTTTCTAAAATTTCAGAAACAACACGAATGGTATAAGGAAATTCCTCTTCACTTGGTAAAACTTGAAGAAGGGCTTTTTCTCCTAGTGCACCATGTCCTATTTCACGTCTTCCAGGACTGCCATATCGACCTGTCTCTCCTACAGAAAAGGCTGGGAAATTATAGTGCAACATAAACCGTTTTCCATCTTCTAAGCCAAGTCCATCTAACACTTGATGTTCGCCTAAAGCGCCAAGTGTTGTGACAGATAAACTCTGGGTCTCTCCCCGTGTAAACAGTGCAGAACCATGTGTTCTTGGAAGAAAGTCAATCGCTGTTGCTAAAGGACGAATCTCATCCATCTTTCTACCATCTGCTCGAATGTGTTCTTTGACAACAATCTGACGGAATAGTTTATACTCTACTTCTTCCATGACATAAGAGACTTTGGTTAAGAAAAGTTTGAGTTCTTCTTCGTCTAGCTCTCCTTCTTTTTCTTGTCTATATTTTTCAAGTGTTTCTTCTTTAATCGCATCGATCGTTGCATACTTTTCTAACTTCTCTTTAATACGAAGTGCTTGATCTAAGCGATCACTGACCATTCCAGAAACTTCTTCTTGTAAGTCGTCTTCAACTTCAAGTGTTTCATATTCCATAGTAGGAAGACCTACTTCTTCTACAATTTCTTCTTGGAAAGCAATCAACTCTTTAATTGCTTCATGCCCTTTCATCAACGCATCAAGCATAACTTCTTCACTGACTTCTTTAGCGCTAGACTCTACCATGTTGATGGCATCTTTTGTACCAGCGACTGTAAGTTCTAATTCACTTTTCTCCAGTTGTTCTGTTGTAGGGTTGATGATAAAAGTACCGTCGATATAACCGACTTTTACACCAGCAATAGGTCCTTCAAATGGAACTGGGGAAATCATTGTGGCAAGCGAGCTACCAAACATTGCTGTTAACTCTGGTGAATTATCTTGATCCACAGAAAGCACGGTATTGATTACTTGCACTTCGTTTTTAAACCCTTTGGCAAAAAGGGGACGCATAGGTCTATCAATCATTCTTGCTGCAAGGGTGGCATTTTCTGTTGGTCTTCCTTCTCGCTTAATAAAACCACCTGGAATTTTTCCCACTGCATAAAGCTTTTCTTGATAGTTTACTGTAAGCGGAAAAAAGTCAGATAACAAATTTACATTTTTGTTGACAACCACTGCTGTTAAAACAACGGTATCGCCGTAACGTACGAGTACACTCCCACTGGCTTGTTTTGCCATTTCTCCATGTTCTACCACGATTTTCCTTCCATAAAAATCATGTTCAAATATTTTTTTTGTCATTTTACTACTCCCTTTCTATAATAAAAAGAGACACTTCTTCCTGGGTGTCTTACTTTCTTAAACCTAATTTTTTGACAACTTCACGATATCTCGTGATATCTTTCTTTGCAAGATAGTTCAGCATACTTCTTCTTTGCCCAACTTTCATTAAAAGTCCACGACGTGAATGATGATCATGCTTGTGTTCTTTCAAGTGTTCTGTTAGGTTTGCAATTTCTTTGGTTAGAATTGCAATTTGTACTTCTGCAGAACCTGTGTCTTTTTCATCTCTTGCAAATTCTTTGATTAACTTCGCTTTTTCATCTTTTGAAAGAGCCATGATAACACTTCCTTTCTTTTTGAATTCGCCAAGACCTTGGTAAGGGAACAGGAAGATTTCCCAAATCAAAGTACTCAGTAAACAGTATTACTATACTAAATTTTCTAGACTTTGGCAAGGCTTTTAGAAATTTTATTTTCTTCTTCCCTTATAATTTTATTTATTATTTTTTTGTCTTCTTTCAATAATTCTGTAACTGTTTTATAATTTCGCAATCTGGTTTTCTTCCATTCCTGTTGCTTTTTTAATCTCTTCTATCGATAATCCCATTTCTTTTAATTTTTTGGCAATTTCTTCCATTTTTCTTGTTTTTCCTTCTTCATAAGCAAGCGCTTTTTCTGTGTTAAACATCATCTTTCTGTCTTCTTCTATTGTCATAAAACTTTGGAAGGCTTCATCATCATTTAACTTGGTTACTTCTTTTTCAAAGGACTCCATAAATTCATCTCC
>CANQVB010000043.1 GCA_947627225.1 uncultured Bacilli bacterium | reverse complement strand
ATAACCTTCTAAACATTCAGTAGGCATAAACCAACCACATAAAGCTTCCCCAGTGGCATCATCAATAGCTAAATGTAAGGAAGAGTTTCTACCATTTTGAAACCAATCATGTGGTGTACCATCAATCATAATTAAAATGCCTCTTTGAGAAGAAGGTTCTCTCAAAGGATGGGTTTCATAATCTTTATTAAAACATTTATGCTTGATAGGTTTGATCCAATTAAACTTTTCATATAAAGATTCATAAAAGGAATAACTTCTAACTTTAAGATTATTATCTTTAACTACATGAGTCATCTTTTTATTGAAAATAATGTCTTCATGGTAAATATCCATAAATTGTTGTATACTAATAGTCGGATATTTATTCTTAAAGTTCTTAATAAATTCAATTTCCTTTGTCGAGGGAGAATTATTAGAAGGTTTATTTGTTAAACCATGAACTAAAATAGAATCAATATCCTTTTCATTTAATAACTTTGAAAAGTTGATTATTTGAAGTTTTGTATATCCAGTTAAAGAACCAATTTGAGAATAAGAATAGTTATTTAAACCATTCAGTTTATCTTGAACAAGTTTTAATGCATATTCTTTATTATGCATATATAAAAATATCTCCTTTCCAAAGAGATATTATACACTATAAACTCAGGTATAAATTTAACTAATGATAAGGTATAATTTTAAAAAAGGATTAACATGTATTTTCTTTCCGTTTACTTTTTTGAAAAGTAATGCTACAATGAAAACCGACGAGGTGGTCTATATGGCACAAGCAATGACACGACGAAAATACCAGCAGAAGCAAAAGAAAAAACTAAAGAAAAGAATTCCCAATACAAGAAAAAAGCGAAGACTTCGCCCTTGGATTTTCTATCTTTTAATTACGTTTTTTGCGTCAATTCTCATCTTTTCTGTCGCACGCATCTTCTTCTGGCAACAAGATAATGAGCATATTAAAGAAATCGAAAAACAAATTGAAAAAGATGTAAAACCTAAAAAGAATAAAGAAGAAGGCGAACTTATCAATCCACCAGAAGAAAAAGAAAGTGACTATTGGTACTATGTCAAGATGCCTTTTTACGAAGTAGATTTCAACAGTCTTCTTGCCAAAAACCAAGATACAGTTGCCTTTATTCACATGAACAATACCAATGTCAACTATCCTGTTGTCCAAACAACAGACAATGACTATTATTTAACCCATGCTTATGACCATAGTAACAATGAGGCAGGTTGGGTCTTTATGGATTACCGTTCTACTTTAAACCCATTAGGAAATAACGTCATACTCTATGGACATGGAAGACTGAATAAAACGGTTTTTGGTTCTTTAAAAAATGCACTTACACCAAGTTGGCAGAATAATAAAGACAATTATGTCATTTGGCTTTCAACCCCACAAGAAAACCTACTTTATCAAATTTTTTCTATCTATACCATCCAAACAGAAGGCTATTATTTAAAACAAGATTTTAGAAGTGACCAAGAAAAAGAGACTTGGATTACCACCATGAAACAAAGAAATATAGCACCAATTGATACTTCTGTTTCCATAAGTGACAATGTACTTACCCTTTCTACTTGTGAAAATAACACAGGAGGTAGAATTGTAATTCATGCGAAACTCATAAAACGGCAGGCTCGATAAGCTTACCGTTTTATTTTTCTTTTTCCACTTTGGAACTTAAAATACGATAAAATCTCCAAAGATGGTTTCTTCTTTCAACAGATAACATCATTTCGATTCCTCTATCTATTTTTAGCAAAACAAAAAGGCACTTACAAATCCTCTTGTAAGTGCCCTTTTATTTCTTATGTTTCACGAATGAGTTTGATATAACTTTGAATTTTGCTTGCCCAATCACTACTTCCTGCATATTTAGGTCCGATGGCCTCTGGCGTTGTTAATCCTTTCGAATAGTAATTCAAATAAAGATTATCCATATAACCAATAATTCCTTCTTCAAGTGTATTATACGCTTTATAAGCACCTCCATTACATGAAGGGCCTCCTTTTTGTCCGCCTACATTATTACATGTTTTTACGAGCGTACTACAATTCCATTTACAACCTGTCTCGTGTAAGATAATGGCAAGCGTTAGATATGGATCTAGTCCCAGTTCCATAGAATGCGTTGCAATTAAGTTCCCATAACCTTTGATATCAGAGTTTAAAGAGCGCTCTAGTTTTTCTCCGAGTTGTGAAAGTGTCATATTTTCAAAGACAACAGGCTCTACAATCGGTGCCGTAACATCGACAATTTTTTCTGTGTCTTCTTGTGGTGTTTCAACTTCTACCTCAGGATATCTTGCAAGAACAACTTCCTCTGCTAACTTTTCTTTTTCTGTTTCCGTCTTTTCATTCTTATTGCGTTTTGCTTCCAGCATATCTTTTAATGTTACCTTTTCATGTTGCTTTGTTTCTACAATCGGCTTTTCTTGGAAAGCAATATATTCAAGTAGACAAGCACTTCCAATCATTAGAATTCCAATGAAAGTAAGAACAACGCTTATCTTTCTCACCTTTTTCATAGTTCCTCCTTTAAAAGCGAACGTCTTTATTTTATCATATGTAGGGTCCTTCTGTCAAATTACGGCAGATATCCTACTACTTTTATTATATTGGAAACGAAAAAAAATTATTTGCATTTCACAAAAAAGAAAAAGACTAGAGTGTAAAGTAATTTTCTAGTTTTTCTTTATTTGATAATACATTGGGAAGTTTTTCAGATTGTAAAGTACAAAGGTATATTGGCAAAAAAGCTTAAATATTTGTCATAGAAAGCAGTTATTTTACTTCTTCTAAAGGAAGCAGGCTCAAACTGACTTTCTTTTTTTCTAGTGAGATATCTTCTACATAACAAGTTACAATATCTCCTACTTTAAATTGTTCACTAGGGTGTCTTAAATAGGTCTTAGATAACCGTGAAATATGAGCCAGTCCATCATTTTTTAAACCAATGTCAATAAAAAGGCCAAAGTCCACTATATTTCTAACTGTCCCTTGTAGTTCATCCCCTACTTTTAAGTCTTCTAGCTTTAAAAGCGTACTTTTTAAAAGTGGTTTTGGAAGCATATCTCTTGGATCTCTTCCAGGATTTTCTAATGCACTTAGAATATCTTCTAGCGTATAGATATCTAGCCCACAAGCACTTTCCAATTCTTCTCTTGAGACTTTTTCTAAAGCATCTTTAATTTTTTCTGTTCCAATTGCATCTTTGGTGAGGTTTATCTTTTGTAATAGTTGTTCTACTTTGGAATAGCTTTCTGGGTGAATTGCTGTTTTATCAAGAGGATCTTCTCCTTCTAAAATACGCAAGAAACCAATGGATTGTTCATAGACTTTCGGTGTCATTCCGTTTAGTTTTAAAAGATCCTTTCTCGTTTTAAAGTTCCCTTTCAAATCTCTTACCCTTAAAATTTCATCAATTACCTTTTTAGAAAGTCCTGAAACATAGGAAAGAAGTGACCTAGATGCCGTATTTACATTCACACCAACTTGGTTGACTGCTTTTTTTACTACAAACGCAAGGGATTCATCCAGTTTCTTCGAAGAAATATCATGTTGATAAAGGCCTACTCCGATACTTTTGGGCTCTATTTTTACCAGTTCAGCAAGGGAATCTTGGACTCTTCTTCCAATACTAATGGCACTTCTTTTTTCTACGGTTAAATTTGGAAATTCCTCGATAGCAAGTGGACTCGCAGAATAGACAGATGCTCCTGCTTCGCTCACTAAAAGATAAGAAACAGGATGAGAAGCATCCTGAATCACTTCTGCAATAAAAGTTTCACTTTCTCTTGAAGCTGTTCCATTTCCAATGGCAATCAGCTCAATTTTGTATGTTTCAATCAGTTCTAAGACTTTCTTTTTGGCCTCCTCCCAAGCATTCTTTGGTGCATGCGGATAAATAACTGCGATTTCTAAGACTTTACCTGTTTGATCTAAAACAGCAAGCTTGCATCCTGTCCGGTAAGCAGGGTCTAGCCCTAAAACAACCTTTCCTTTAATAGGAGGTGTGAGTAAGAGTTGTTCTAAGTTCTTAGAAAAATTCGAAATGGCACTTTCTTCTGCTTTTTCCTTTAAGTCTTTTCGTATTTCTCTTTCCACACTGGGTACAATTAAGCGTTTTAGGCTCTCTTCAATCGCAGAAAGTACCAAAGGCGTTACAAACGATTTTTCGTTTTTGATCCATTTCTTTTGAAAGAAAGCAACAATTGAGGCTTTTTCTACAAGAAGTGATACCGAAAGTACCCCTTCCTTTTCCCCTCGATTGATGGCAAGAACACGATGAGGTTTTATGTCTTTGATGGGCTCTTCATATTGGTAATACATCTCATAGATTTTTTCCACATCTTCTTGTGTCTTCTTCTTTTTGGATGCAATTCTTCCCGTTTGGTAGTAAAACTTACGGACCCATTTCCTACAAAAAGCAGAATCACTTATCCACTCTGCAATGATGTCTCTTGCACCTTCCATAGCTTCTTCCTTTGTTTTTACATTTCCTCCAACAAACCTTGTAGCCATTTGTTCCAAGTTTCCTTCTAAAGGAAATGCCATATACATTTTGGCAAGAGGTTCTAGCCCTTTTTGGATGGCATCCTGTGCTTTGGTTTTCTTCTTTTCTTTATAAGGTCGGTATAAGTCCTCAACTTCTACTAGTTTTTTTGCATTTTGAATGTCTTCTTGGATTTGGGCAGTTAACATCCCTTTTTCAGCAAGCAAACGAAGGACATCGTCTTTTCTTTCTTGCAAGTTTTTTTGGTAGCGATACACTTCTTCAATAGAACGAATCACATCTTCTGTAAGGGCGTTCGTTCTTTCTTTTCTATATCTTGCTATAAAAGGAATGGTGTTTCCTTCTTCTAAAAGTTCCAAAACCACTTGGACTTGCTTTTTGGTAATCTTTAGGGTGTTTGCCACATTTATAATTAATGCTTCATTCATATTTCTTTTTCCTTTTCTATTTTCGGTTTGTTCTAGTTTGTAAATGCTGTCCTCGATTTCCAAGACGAATTTGCTTAGATTCTCGAAGAGATTGCATCCTGAAAATTTCTCGCATTTCTTGCGGTTTGTTTTGATGAATTGCCAAAAGGTATCTATCTTCAATATCTTTGGTAATGATGACAGGGGCAATTTTCTGTTTTAATAGACTTGCATTTACAAAAAGAAGTGCTGTTCTTCGGTTCCCATCTTCAAATGGATGAATACGAATCATTGCAAGAAAAAAGTTCGCTTCTCTTTGAAATGGGTCTTCTGTTTTTTCATTTTTGTAAGTTTCTAAACAAGCTCTTGTTTTCGTTGGAACCAAAGCAGCAGGCGGAATTTCTGTTTTCGTATCTTGAAGCAGTGTTCCAAACTTACGGTATCCTTCTGAAATATAGGGATGACTTTTACTAACCAAATTCCCAACTTGAAGAAAAATATCCTCTTGGATGGCATCTTCATGAGAAGTTAAATATGCCCAAGCTTCTTCTAAGTCCTCTTTTCTAGGAAGTAAATCATCATCATGATGTTCCTCTTTCTCCAAAGATTCGGGTGGATAGGCAATTTTTTCTAAAAGTTCTTTTTGATAAAGCATCCATTCTTCTTCCGTAAATTGTCCATTTAAAAGTACATTTTCCATGTGTTTTAGTTCCTTTCAAAGTAAGACTTGATCACCTCATAATCACAGTATGGAAGATACTTATCTAAAACAGCCATATAGTTATCTCTTCCTTTTCCTGCGATTAAGACAATATCATTTTTTTGGGCCATAGAAAGCGCTTTAAAAATGGCATCCTTCCTGTCTACAATCCGTAAGTAATTTTGCTTGGTCGAATTTCCAATCATCTCATCAATAATTTGATCAACCGACTCGCATCTTGGATCATCCATCGTAAAAATCACAAGATCAGACTTTTCTAAAACAACTTCTCCCATTCCCTTTCGTTTTTCACGTTCTCTTCCACCGGCACTTCCAGTTACTGTAATAATTCTTCCTGTCTTAATTCGATTCAGATACGTTAAAATTTGATCGAGGGCATCTTTCGTATGTGCATAATCAAGAACAATCTTAAAGTCTTGTCCAAAGTTTACGTTTTCCATTCTTCCTTCGATTGTATCCACCTTAGAAAGTCTTTCTAAAATATCTTCCATCTTATAAGAAGAAGCAATTCCAACCAAAATAGCCGCAGCTAAGTTTTCGGCGTTAAATAATCCCCCTAAAGGACTTTTTAAAGTATAGGTTTTTCCCTCATAAACAAACTGCATAAAAAGGCCTTCTTTTGAAGTTTGAACCGAAGAGATAAAAAGCGTATCTTCCTTTCGGTAACCGTACGTATAAACTTGACAGTTACAACAAGCCTTTACTCGTTCAAAATAGGTATCCTTACTATTTAAAATCGCAACCCCATCTTGTTTTACTTGTCTAAACAATTGACACTTGCAGTCAATATAGTTTTCAAGTGTTTTATGAATATTTAAATGATCTTCTGTAATCTGGGTTAAAACAGCAATATCAAATGTCAGCAGATCCAGTCGATGCCGAAAGAAAGCTTCACTGGATGCTTCCATACAAAGTGTATCGCAACCTGCTTTTACAAAACGGTCCATATATAAATAGAGTCTATCTACATCAGGGGTTGTATTGCGGATGCTTTCATGAAACTTTTGACAACGAATTCCATTGGTTCCAAGATAAGCAGAAGCAGGTTTTAAAAGTTGATAAACCATTTCTGCAGTCGTCGTTTTTCCATTGGTTCCAGTAATGCCAATCAACTTCATCTTTTGATCTGGAAAATCATAGAAACGTCTTGCTAGAAGTTGAAGCTCCTTATTGGTATCAGGAACACGAATCACAGGCACTTCCTTTTCTGAAATATCTTTGCTCACCACAATCGCACTGGCTCCATTTTGAATCGCTTCATCAATAAAGTCATGTCGATCTGTGGTAACTCCCATCGTGCAGACAAAAATATCCCCTTTTTCCACTTCTTTGGAATTTATCTTTATCGCCTGAATTTCACGCGCATCTTGTCCTTCATAAAGTTCACAGAGTTTTTTCACTTTACTTCACCTACTTTAGTTTATACAAAAGAAACAATTCCGTGCTTTTTCTCTTCTTATTATATACCATTTCAGTACAAAGAAAAAAGAAGTAGACAGAAGGGTTTACAGTCAAGCTTCTTAGTCGGTTCTTTTCGTTCAAAAGCAACCTCAACAACAATTGGTTTTCCTTTTCCAGTTTATATCTTTCTAGTTAATGTTTTTCCTTCTTTAAATTTACAATCAGATGAACAGTCAAAATCAGGGAAAGTACATCTTGCACCATGAGAATATCTTTCAATATCTACTGCAAGAGGACTATTAGATTCTTCCAATGCCCTTTTATATTTTAATAAAGTTTCTCTTGTTTGTAGCATAATTTCAAGTTGTGCTGCTGAACATAATCTTTCTTTGCATTTTAAAATAAAATCTTCATATTTTCCAACTTCACTTATTTTAACAAGTTCCCCTTGAGGAGTTACATCTTTAACTATTTGCATATCTCCAAGCCATTCATCAACAAGCATTTGATCATCTGCAATAATTGGGGGTACAAAATACTCTTTTTCCTCTAATATTTCCATTTGATAATCAAGTGTTCTGTGTCTATGTGCTTGTGCAAGTTGTGCAAAAGACCCTTTATATAACGTAGAATAAACATCTCCAAAATGTTCTTCCTTTTTATCTAAATTACTACCAAATATAGATAATTTTCTATATTTTTCGTTTTTCATTAATCCTTCTTCAAGAACCCTTACATCATCAAGTCCCTCAATCAATTCTTTCATAGAAGATGCTAATTTTCTTTCAAAAGCATTATTTACATTTGCATTTTCGATATAATTTTGCATCCAAGAAGCAATATAGTTGATTTGTCTTAAAGAAGTAGAGTAAATCATTTGTGTTGGCATAAATACAGTTACTAAATATCTTGCATTTTCTTGTGCTAATTTTTGAATTTTAGCATCATTGTAGATATACCCATATTGTGATTTGATTTTAATTTTAAATATATCAATCCACTTGTTATAAAGTCTTTCTTCATCATCTGTAATAATTGAACCTTCTTCTTTTACAACAGGTGTATATCTTGCTGATTTTTCACTTGTTGTATATTGATGTTCATTATTGAGCACCATTGCTAGAATTTTAGGTAAATTTTGCAAGTTAAAATTTATTGTTATATGATCATAGACACTATGATGACCGTTGTTTAATGTCATATCAACTCTACGCATCGTTTTTTCTTCCGGTTCATTTTCAAGATGTGCAAAACCCTCCTTGTCATAACACACCCCTGCTATTTTACCAGATAACTTAATTGCCTCGTCTTTGTCAAAAGTTCCATCTAAGTCTAAATATAGATTAGGTAAAATATCAACTTTAATTTTTGTTTTTTCCATTTTTTCCTCCTTAATTGATATTTTCCCTTTTTACCCTTTTGTTATTACATATTCAGTATAGTATAAACCCTTATATTTTACAAGAAAATTAGTTCATGGAGACTGATATTTTTATATCAAATCGTTAGAAATGAAAATCATCTCTATCTTCCACAATGATTCCAATGATTATCCTATGGTTAAAAACACACTTGTAAACTGAGAAAAACAATGAAAGTGCATCATGTTTCAATCTTTTTTCCAGCTATTTAAAGCTACTTTCATCTAGCAAGGGTACAATATCAATGGCTGGTTCTTCATATGGATGTACTTCCCTTAATTTAGAGATTACTTTTCTAACTTGAGCAATATCACAAACAAACTCTAATTTTTCTTCTTCTACAAATTCTAGTTGATTGTGTTTTCCAATATATGGATTCGCATTATCATTCGGCATAAAAGTACCTATTGATTTTGTTGAAGAAGTGCAACAGGTATAATCACCGATTACTCCCGCTCCAGCTTCACATACAGCCTTTCTAATTTCTTCTACATTTTCTGGTGGGATAGTTACAAAAATTTTTACCTTATTAATACTTATGTTCATTCTGAATTTTCCTCCAATCTTTTCTCTATATCCTCAATGCTTGGCAATGTATTTTCTAAAAATTCCGGTATCTCAGATAATATTTTATATTCACTTACGCCAATAGGTTTATTTATATCTTTTAAAGCTAGTTCTGCAGTTACTTTCTTTTTATCTTTGCAAAGTAATATTCCAA
>CANQVB010000042.1 GCA_947627225.1 uncultured Bacilli bacterium | reverse complement strand
CGAACCCCCAACCTACTGATTACAAGTCAGTTGCGCTGCCAGTTACGCTAAGTCGGCATAAACATAAAAAAAATAAATGGTGGGCGCTATAGGACTCGAACCTATGACCCCCTGCTTGTAAGGCAGGTGCTCTAACCAACTGAGCTAAGCGCCCAAACACTGCTTGACGACATTAAATATATCAGTTTCTAAAACAGTTGTCAACTAATTTTGCCTTTTTTTTAGTTTTTAGCTGTAATTTTTTCTACTTTTTCATAACTTTCCTCAATCCATTTATTGAGCGAGAGTGCTAATGTAGAAAAACCAAGCTTTGTTTCTTTTATTTTACTTTTTCGTTGATAAAGAATTCTATAATCTAAACCCTTTATAGTCAAACAATATTTTTTTTGCTTCTCCAATTCTTCGACAATTTGCACTCGGATAACTTCTCCCAATCGCACAAAGTGTTCAATATTTCGAACAAAGTATGGTGAAATTTCAGAAATATGTACGAGTCCAGAAGCTTTTGCATCCAATTGTACAAAAATTCCATAGTTTGTAATTCCTGTTACTGTACCTGCTACTATATCTCCTTTTTCATACTGCATAGTATCACCTCGACCTAGTTATTATAACACATGTCGAGAAGGCTTTACAATTTTCTAGAACAATTTTATAATATGCTTGGTGATGAACATGGATGAAGTAGAAAAAAAAATCTTAGTACTTCTTGATAAAGTAAGGCCTTTTTTAGTCAGTGATGGCGGAAATATAGAGTTTATTAAATTTGAAAATGGCACAGTCTATGTCAGACTTACGGGAGCTTGTGCTGGATGCAATCTTATAGATATTACTCTTAAAGATGGAATTGAACAACTCATGATAGAAGAAATTCCAGAAGTAAAAGAAGTTAGAAATATTTTATAAAACTTCTTTTCTTTTGGATAACCAATCAACTTCTGGAATTTTATGTTGCAAATGAATTTCTTCTTGCAACAGAAACAGAAATTCTTGGTATTCATCTACCTTTTCAAGAATTTTATCTATTTCTTTTACAGTAGTAGTTCTATTTACAATTTTTTCATATAAATCAAAAAAGAAAGAAGGAAAGAGCATTCTGCCAAAAAATAAGCCCCACCCATAATCGCTCATCTGAATCTGTCTTATCCAACTTTTCCATTCTTCTGTTGATAACTCATATTGAAAAAAATAAGATTTTATGTATTCTGATAAATCTCTTGCTTTGTGATCAATCACAAAACAAAGAGGGTCATAAAATGCAGAAAGCTTTTCATCTGCTTCTACTCTTCTACGAGTAAAAGTTAATTGATCTGTCTCACTTTTTTTTACTGAGGCATTTATTTCTTTTACATATGCTATTGCATTTTCAGCAAGACCTATAAAATAATCTAAGTTTTCGACCAAATATGGAAATTTCTGGAAAATATGCTTTTTTTGATATTCAAAATAGTCAACTTTTTTTTCCCACAAGTTTACCCAATTACTCCTTTGTATACTCTTTAGCTGATTTAATGGCAACAAATATCTATTTTGATATTTAACCTGCGCGAAAACGAGTGGTTTCAATGGTAGTATGTCTTCCTTTAAAACATAATATTTCCCATTTAAAAATGTTAACATTTCACCTGCTATATTTTTAACAATTTTTGGAAAAAATATATTTTCTTGTGTTAATATTTCATTTAGTAAAAGCAAAGAACCCACTTCATCTAGGCTTCTAGTATAGGGTGTAAATAAATAATTTTTTCCTTGATACTCAAAAGCATAACTTTTTCCTTTTTTCGTAATAGAATGAGGATATAAATGATAAAAGTAGGAAATTTCATTTTTCACAAGTCATCCACCTAAAAAAGTATATGTTGTTTTTATCTATTTTAGAATAAACCAAAAAGAACACTTATTTGTGTCCTTTCTTTCCAGATTCTACATTTGGCGTTTGCATAGCCTCTGCTGATAACGTACCAGCTAGAACTGTATTTTTTCCTATATTACCTATCATAGCGCCAAAATAGTTTTCTAAATTTTTTGTATTTTTATTTACTTCTTCTGTTGCTCTTGAATTCATTTCAATCTCTTTCTTGTAACTTTCTATTTCTTCACGAGCCTCATCATTTCGTTTCTTCATACTTGTTATCTTATCATTAGCAGCATCAATTTTTTCTCTCTTAGCATTTTGTTCTGCTCTATATCTTTCTTGTTCACTAATTAATAATTGTCTAATTCGAGTTTTTCCATCTGAAATAACTTGTTCTCTGTTATTTTCGGCTTGTTGCAAGGCCGCTTTTGTTTCCTCGACTTTTTTCTGAAATTCTGTCTGTTCACTTAGTAGACTTGAGTAATCCCCTGCTAATAATTTTTCTTGGGCATCTAAGTCTTCTAGTGTTTCATCTTGGCTCAATAGGGCTCTTTTAATTTGGCTGTTTTCTTTCATGAGTTCTTTTAATTCTGCATCTTCTTCTAACATTTTTTGAACTTCTGGGTTGTTTTTCCAGTCTGCTGTATTTTCAGAGAATGCTATTTCGCTCTCTTGTGGCAGTCCAGAAACAGCTCTATCTGGAGTCACTGTTATAGGCGTTTCTTCTACTGGCATTTCTGCTTCTTTTTTTGTAGAATCTAGGTTGTTTTTACCATCTTCTACATTTTCAGAGAATACTATTTCGCTCTCTTGTGGCAGTCCAGAAACAGCTTCATCTGAAGGCACAGCTATAGGTGTCTCCTCTACTGGTTTTACGGCTTGCTTTTCATCCACCATTTCTTCCGTAGGAGAAGTAGCCTGGCTCAAAAAATGACTAACATCTTCGGTTGTAAGTGGCTTATTCACTTCTTCTTTTAAAGTGTCAAACGCTTGGGTTACTTCATCAAGAGCAGCCTGTACTGTTTCAACAGCAAGCATTTGTGGCGGTTGTTGTTTTTGCAAATCAATACCACCGGAAATTTCCAATTCTTTTTTAAGTGCTTCTAAATGGGTAGCATCATAGGATTTTTTCATTAGATTTTCCAATAATTTTGATGATAGGGCAAGCAAAGTATATAAATTTTTGCTTATACGAGTGATATTAAAATTTTCCATTCTTATATTAGATGAAGTTATAATGGACTCTAATAAATTTATATAATTTATTTCTCTTTCTTTTTGTTCTTCTGACATTGTGTTATCGGTTTTTACAGCATTACGATCTGTTTCAAAATCAAATTGTTTAAATTCATCCGGATTTTGTACTGCCTCAAACACAACGATTAGTTTTTTTACACTCTCTTTTATATCTTTTATATTATCCGGTGTAATCCTAATTCTTTTGGATGCTTCTGGTCCTGCTGAAGCAAATGGATCTATAAAAGATAAATATCTTTCATTTGTATTGGTTTGTTCTTCCATAAAATTTCCTCCCTGTTTGATTTTAATTCATTAATCTTTCTTAGCAAGTTTTCTAAGCACATCTTTGATTCTATTCCACTCTGTTTCATCATCTACTCCAAGTAATTTTGGCTCAGAACCGGTTCTATCTACATTAGAAACATATACCGTAACATTTCCATTCTCGTCTTTCTCATTTTTTGTATACACAACGTATTCTTTATGATTATCCTTGAATTCAAAAGCAACAATTACTTCTACTTCATCAATAGAACCATCTTCTTGTACAATGGATAAAATCTTTTTTTCGTTCATAATGTATCCTCCCTTATTATTCATCTATTATCATAATAACACGATTTTTGTAAGTTGAAAAGCTATTTTTGTTTTTTTAGCAAAAAAGTTTTGGCACCATAGGCACAATAATCCTTCTTGTATTTTTCCAACATTTTAATATTGTTGTATGGTTTCACGTTGGGATGATTCTTTTCATAAAATCCCTTTAACCTGAGTTTGTCTCCCGCATAATCTCCAAAGATATAGTCAAATGGAAGAAAGTAGTCTGTCATTTTTTCTTCCATCAGTGTTTTTGAAAAGCAATCCTCTTTTTCTTCTACAAGTGTATATTTTTGTCCTAAAAATTCATATGTTTTCATCATATACCTTCTTTTCTATATTTCCATTATACCACAGTTTTTATTATTTTTATTTTTCTTTTAAAGGTACGGTAAAAATATTCGAAGTTCCTTGCAAGGCGCCTTGATAATACGTTGGGATTTTCCCTGTTACCATCTGACTTACAAGGGGAACTTCAAGAGACAGTTTTACTTGATCACTTGCAAGTGGCATAGAGATTTTTTCTGTTACTTCTACTAGAATAAAAAGTTCAACCAAAGCATTGTTAATTCCATAAGGAGTCACTTTACTTTTTAAATTGGCATCTACTGTTCCCACGAAAGAAAAGCGAATTGGAATCAGCAATCCTAAATTTCCAAAGAAAAAATGGTCTGTCAACAATCCCACTGGAATTTCACAAACCACACCTTTCTGATACTCCTTAAAGTTTGCACCTTTAAAACTTTGCGTCACCTTAATATCATCTAAATTTCCATCTTCTAAAGCCAATAGCTTGTCGGTTGTTGTTTTCGTAATTTTTTCGAGCAATGCATTCGCTTCAACCATATTAAAATCAATCGTTTCAATTTCTTGTTCACCATTTCGATTAATTTGATAGAGTTCTTTGGAAGCAAGAAGATTTGTCGTTTCTGTTCTTACTGCCTCATTTAAAATGGCCTGTGCAAATTGTTGACTTTCAAGGGTTGCATATTTTTTAATAGAAGATGTCATTCGATTTCTTACTAAAAAGAGGAGAAAAAGCGCAAGAAAAAGAGCAAAGACAAGTGATAAACACATTTTTTCTAGGAAAGATTTTTTCTTATGACTTCGAAGATGCATCTTTTTTCTTGTCATTTTCTAAACTTTCCGTACCAAAATAACATCTTCCCCTATTTTGGTAATTTCTTCCCATCTAATTTCGGTATCCGTATCTTTATTAAAAAACTTTCCAAAACTCTTTCCCGCCTCAACCACCAAACTAGAAATAGCTCCTGTTTCTGGGTTGATTTTGACATCAATAATATTACCTATATTTCTTCCATCCATAACACTCACAATATCCTTGTTTTGCAAATCCGATAAACGCATAAACTCCACCTAGTAAAGTGTATGTTTTTCTTTCTTATTTTAGAATTTTTTTAAGATGCTCAATGGCATTTTTTTCAAGCC
Organism: uncultured Bacilli bacterium; assembly: GCA_947627225.1. Taxonomy (GTDB): domain Bacteria; phylum Bacillota_I; class Bacilli_A; order RF39; family UBA660; genus CANQVB01. Next base: position 4,360 of record CANQVB010000042.1, on the reverse strand, counting down.
GAGAAACTTGAGCTTGACTGATAGAAAGTTCACTAGCAATTTCCATCTGCGTCTTTCCAATCACAAAACGTTCATCCAAAATATGCTGTTCTCTATCCTCTAAAGAAGAAAGCGCATCTTCTAAAGCTAAACGTACTTCAAAATCTTTATGAGAAGCTTTTTTGTCCTCTATTTGATCACACAAATAAATGGTATCTCCTCCATCATTATAAATCGGTTCAAACATACTAATGGGTTCTTTTAATGCATCTAGTGCATGCATTACTTCATAAGGCGTTACAGAAAGCGCTTTCGCCACTTCCTCATTAGACATTTCAAGTCCTGTTTCTGCATATCTTTCTTCTTTTAAGCGAATGACTTTATAGGCCAAATCTTTAATGGAGCGGCTAACTCTCAAACTATTGTTATCTCGTAAATACCTTCTAATTTCTCCTAAAATCATAGGAACTGCATAGGTAGAAAACTTCACCTCATGCGAAAGATCAAAATTATCAATTGCTTTTACCAGTCCAATACATCCTACTTGAAACAAGTCATCCAAATTTTCTCCACGAGACTTGAATCTTCTTAAAATGCTAAGGACTAATTTTAAATTGCCTTCAATTAATTGTTCCCGTGCAAATAAATCATTTTCTTTCATTTTTTGGAACAACAAATCCATCTCTTCTTTTTTTAATACTTTAATATTCGCTGTATTCACGCCACTAATTTCTACTTTATGACGTGCCAAAATAAAACTCTCCTTTCTAACCAATTAAGTGGTCAAAGGAGAGTCATTTTATTCATTTTTTATTTTCTAGCAACCATTTTTTCCACAAATGCTGCCATTTACTTGCCTGATGTAACTTTCAAGGGTATCTTCTAGAATATCTTCTTCCTGTTCTGTCAAAGCTTTATATGGATCTTCTTGACTCTCGATGGTTCCAATATGTACCCCTTTGATTTTTCCATCTTTTACAAAGATAATCGTTGGAAAATAAATGCGTTTGATACTACTATCTTCTAGTCCTTCATAAGGACCTAAGTAATTCTTTAAAAGTTCTATCATTTCATAGTATTCTTTTGTACCTTCTTTATCTGTTACCACTGTACCGTTTTCTAAATGCTTGGTATCTCGAATTTCTCTTGCATCAAAATAGTAAAGGGTCCGGTATTCTTCTTCATCCATAGCATCTAAAAGTACAGGAAGTACTGTCCGGCACCATGGGCACTCTGGAAAACCTAAGTAAATCACTCCAGTTCCCTTTTTGATGATGTCAATGATCTCACTGGCATCTTTATATTGAACTCCCGTTTTTTCTTCAATAAAAATTGGTTTATACGTTTGTCCACTTTCTGTCTTTTGTCCATTTAAAGACTCATATTCCTCTTTGAATTTTAATTCTTCATCTGTAAATGTAATGCCACATCCTACTAAAACGAATAGCGTTGCAAAAACAAAAAGCAGTTTTAATCCTCGTTTCATTTCTAACACCTCTTTTTCTTTATTATAGCGAATCTTCTTACGCACGTAAAGTTTTTTCTTGTACAAGACTTTTCCAAGAAGAAGGCACTTTCGAGGCAAATACATATTCCTTTTTGGTAAAAGGATGAACAAATACAAGTTTATCGGCATGAAGGTACAGTCTTTTTTCTTTCTTACCTCCATACTTCCTATCTCCCAAAACAGGATTTCCGATGTGGGCAAGACTTGTTCTAATTTGATTTTTTCTTCCCGTGTCGATTGTAATTTTTAAAAGGGCATAGCATGGTCCTTGTTCTTGGCAACAGTACTTGGTAATTGCAAGTTTCCCTTCTTCTTTTGGAACCACTTTCATTCGAAAATCCTTTGTTTCTTGTAAAGAAAATCTGAGTGTCTCTTGTGGTTTTACCTTCCCTTCTACAATGGCAAAATAACTTCGCTCTTTTACAAGCTGATTCCAATTATTTTGAAGGGCTTGTTTGATTCGTTCATTTTTAGTAAATACTAGGATACCAGATGTTTCTTTATCTAAGCGGTGCAAAATAAATAGTTTTTCTTTTCGACCTCGTTCTTTTATAAACGTACGCAAAATATGATAGGCTGTTTTTTCTTTTTCCTTACTTGTTCCAATGGAAAGAAGACCTGCTGGTTTATCTATGACAATAAAATCCTCATCTTCAAACAGAATAGGAAGCGGACACTTTTTATGCGTCTTGTTCTCTTTATGAATTTCAAGCGTACTTCCTTTTGGAACAAAAGCATCATACTGGGTTATCTTTTTGCCATTTACAAAAATACAACCCGCTTTTAAAAAGCCTTTCATTTTCTTTTTTGAGCAACTTGGATAAAGCGCATAAAGAATTTCTAATAGCTTTCCAGTTTCTTTTGTTTTCATACAACTCCTTCTTTCTATGCTTCTTACAAACGTGTGCTTTACTTTTCTCAAAGAAAAGAATAGGCCGATACCTATTCAAATAAAAATCCTTTGAAGTCGTATTTGAAAACACGATATGCATATTTTTTCGCAGTATAGCTAAACTCTCGAATCAAAGTTCCTTCATGGTCATATTCACCATAGCAATGGCTCATTCCAGAACTGATTACATAGTTGTCGCTAACCCACTGCATATTGCTTACAATACTCGAATAAGGTACTGGGAAACTTTTTACAAGACGGTAGGTTCCATTCCTTTCATCAATTTCATATTCATAATAATAGGAATTTTCCCCTTCTTCATACGTTCCTGTCCCAGGATAATTTTTCCAATCAAAGTTAGGTCTTGTCCTAGCACCTTGATAGTTATTGTTATAGAATGCTAGGGTATAAACTCCATCTTCTTGCCCCTCATCCTTTCGATATGTCACAGAGTGTTGTCCAGCAAGATCTGTAAAATCTCCTTCTTTTTTCAAAAGCAAATCCTGATATTGTGTTCCTTCCATCACAGAAGTATCTGCGATAAGGTATTTTATCTTGGCATCTTCAAAAGCATTTTCTACATAGATGACCGTACTCAATTCTCTTGAACTTAAAATCAAATCTTTTCCAACAACCTGTAAACTATTTAAATGAAGCCAATCTAGTTCCGTACCACCATACGTATTTTTTTCGGGTTTCACTGCATTCTTATAAAACGTCTTCAACAACTTCTTCATGTCTAATTTTCCAGTGATTTTACCGCTTTCCAAAGAAACTGCGACAATTTCATCTTCAATGGTATCTTTTCCGGTTTTATTGACCAACACTACAAGTTGTTTTCCTTCTTGATCATACACATAATCATGATGCATTTCATATCCTTTTAAGGAATAAATCTTTTCGATTTTTCCTAGCGAATTTACTTGGATAAAGCTATTCTTGGAATTACTATAATAAAGAGAATCTTCCGTTTGAATAATTCGGTCTCCTCGATATCCATCTAAAACAAGTTCATTTCGCAAAACACCTTCATTATCGAATAAATAAATGTTGGCATTGTAAGCTTTATCATGTCCTAAAACAGCATAGAGTCCATCCTGTAAAGAAGTTGTGCTTTCACCATCTTTCACATGCATCGTTGTATCAATCGAAGTCAAAGCATTGGTTTTTACTGTAATTCGTTTGGTTTTTAATACCTCTCCTACTTCATTTTTTAAAGTTAATGTAAGCCAATTGGTCTCCCCTGGTACAAAGCCTATTAACTGGTAATCGTATTCCTTCGTATTTTCTTTTTTAGGAAGTGTTTTTTCGAAAGAAGGATAACCATCTGTTTCAATTTTATAGGAAAGGCACATATTTTCATCTTCCTGAAAGTATAAGTAATAAGAAAGACTTCCAGTTCCATAAGGATTATAAATAAGAAGTGGACTTTCAAAGGTATAGTCTTTTTTCTTCTTGAAATCTTCTATTTTTTCTTCGACTACATCCTGATAGTCTTCACTAAAAATAGAAATAGAGCTGCGTTTTGAAACTTCCATCACTTCTTCATTTTTGGAATCTTTTACAAGTCTAACTTGCCTTGTTAAGTAATCCTCATCATGCGGTAGCGTTTCCTTTTCATGATTGACAAGGTATAAAATACAAGTTCCTGCTAAAAATAAGAGTAAAACAAGAATAATTTTTAAAGTGGGTAATTTTTTCTTCATAACTGCCTCCTTTGTTTCTACTATATCTATCTTTTGTGAAATTTGTATGAAAAGATGCCAACTTTTTTCTTGCTTTTTAGGTCTTTTTTTGTTATTTTAAGAGTGCAAGTGGAAAAAACTTTGTATTTTATGTATTTTTTCTCTTGCATCTACATTCATTTTATTGTAGAATTGTAGTTGTCAACAAAAACGGGCCTGTAGCTCAGTTGGTTAGAGCACACGCTTGATAAGCGTGGGGTCACAGGTTCAAGTCCTGTCAGGCCCACCAGATGCCTC
>CANQVB010000041.1 GCA_947627225.1 uncultured Bacilli bacterium | reverse complement strand
GTTAATCCATTCACTATATCTCCATTATCCCATTTGTTTCTTTTAATTTTTACAGCTTCTCTTAATATTTCTGGTTTGCTTTTAATTGTTTCCCATATGATATGCGCATCGCCAATTCTTGGCAATCCATACATCGCTCTATATAATTCATCATCTACTTTTTCAATTTCTAACATAATAAACCCTCCCATAAATGTGCATTATAATTACTTTCTTAAATAATTAAAATAATTTTATACAATCTAAAATGATTGCCTCCTCACACATACTGTTTGACAATATGCAAGTGTGTTTTCTAAATTGACATATACATCAATTCAATCTTATTATAGCATAAATTATTGAATATTAAAACTCGAACTACAAAAGTCCGAGTTTGGTATCAATCTGGTGGAGATGAGGAGAATCGAACTCCTGTCCGAAAGATTTCTCGATAAACACCTACAGGTTTAGTTAACTAATTGTTCTCATATTACATTCAAGTAGTTAACGACCAAAATGTAATACCAGTCTTTTGTTTCGTTTATTCCCTAGACAAAGAATAAATATATCCTACTGTTATGAACCCTTTATTCTTCTTCGTAGGAGAAAGAAGATAAGAGTTGTACTTTCCTTAGATTAGGCAAATGCTACAGCTTGATTTCCACCAAACATGTTAGCAAGTACATTTTTTACATTTTTTGCATTTATTGTTGTTTGCTTATTACGTAAGCACTCGACCTGCAGTTTATTTTGAAGATTCTCCCGTCGAAACCAAGTCATCCCCAAGACAAGCTGATTATACCATAATATTTAAAAAAAAGAAAGTACTTTTTATGTACCTCCTTCCGTTTGATAAGCATCACTTGCAACAAAAAAAGCATTTTTATCTAGTAATTTTATCGCTTCCTGTACCTTGTAATATTCTCTGGTAGGAACAACTGTCAACACAACACGTTTTTTCTTTTCCAAAAAACCTCCCTTTACATCAAAGATTGTTGCGGAATGATGAAGTTCTTCAATAATAAACTGTTTTATTTTTTCATCTTCCTGTGTCACAATATAGAAAGCTTTGTTTTTGGAAATTCCAAGCATCACACGATCCATCACAAAACTGTTGATGTAAAGTACAATGATTGCATACAAAACTAGATTAAATCCAATATAAATTCCACCTAAAAGAACAATGATGCCATTGATAAAAAAACTGCTTTTACTATAGGAAATATGAAAATATTGATAAAGAATTTGATTTAATATATTGAGTCCCCCATTACTAAAGCCCACCCGGTAGACAAGTCCATTCGTAATTCCAGATAATACTCCAATAATTAAGGAAAGCAATAGAAGCTCATTTGTATCCACATGAAAGCGAACCACAATGGGTGCTGTAATGCTTACAAAGATAGGATAGACAATGGTTGCAACAACGCTTCCAATCGTTTTTTCTTTTCCAAGAAAAAGAACACTTAAAATTAGCATGCCAAGAGAAATTACAAAAATAACCATGGAAGGTTCAAAGTCAAAAAGATGATGAAATAAAACGGCAACACCATTGATTCCTCCAGTTACAAGATTGGTAGGAAGTAAGAAGATGTTAAAAATAATCGCAGAAGCAAAAAGACATACAATTAAAATGAAATAGCGTCCTACGAGATTTTTTTCTTCAAACATTTCTTTTAAAGGCACTCTACTCACCTCCAAACACTTCATATGCATCCGTTACCACAAAGAAGGCAGACTCGTCAATTTTATGAATTCCTTCTTTTAGTTTAAAATACTCTTTGGTTGGAATCACACACATCAAAACAGTTTGTTTTTTATTGTCATAGCCGCCATGCGCTGGAAATGCAGTTACCCCATGATGCAGATATTTTAGAATGTAATCTTTGACTTCTTTTTCTTCTTCTGTAATAATGTAGAATGCTTTACTATCTGAAATACCTAAAAGGACTCTATCTGTCATGAAAGAAATAATATAAAGTACAATAATTGCATACATCAATTTCGTAAATCCAAATGTAAATCCTCCTGCCAAAACAATTAAACCATCTGTCATTAAAATTGCTTTTCCCATACTGACTTTGCCATATTTTGCTACAATCTGATTTAAAATATCCGTACCACCCGTTGTAAATCCAGCTTTAAAAATAAGTCCTGAACCAAAGCCGTTTAACAGTCCCCCAAACACAGCTGCAAGAAAGACTTCGCTTGCATCCAAATCAATGTATACCGCAATATTGGCAGTCAGCTTTACAAAAAGTGGGTAGAGAATGGTTCCAAGTATCGTTGCTTTGGTTGCTTCTTTGCCAAGAAAAAAATAGGAAATAATCACCAAAATAACAGAAAGAATAAAAATAACAGTAGAAGGCTCTGTTCCCAAAAAATGTTTCATGATTAGCGAAATACCACTGACTCCTCCTACAACTAAATCATAAGGTTGATAAAACAAGTTAAAGGAAAGGGCCACTAAAAAACAACCAACTGCCAAAAAAAGATAGCGCTTGATTCTTGTTTTTTTGTAGATATCTTTTAGAACATCATCCACTTTTACTTTACTAAAAAACCCCATTCTATTCTGCTCCTTTCAAGTAACTTTCTATCAATTCGTCCAAATTTCCATCCAACACACTAGAAACATTACTTGTTTCATAATTGGTTCTATGATCTTTGACCATGGAATATGGATGCATTACATAGCTTCTAATCTGTGAACCAAATTCAATATTACGTTGTATCCCTTTAATAGATGCCACCTCTTGTTCCCTTTTTTGTTGTTCTAACACATAAAGCTTACTCTTTAGCATTCTCATGGCCTGTTCTTTATTTTGAATTTGACTTCTTTCATTTTGGCAAGTCACTACCGTTTTGGTTGGAAGATGGGTAATTCGAACCGCACTATCTGTCGTATTAACCCCTTGTCCTCCTGCACCTTGTGAACGATAAACATCTATCTTTAAATCTTTCTCATCAATATCAACCGTTACTTCTTCGTCAAACTCAGGTGTCACATCAACAGATGCAAAAGAGGTATGCCTACGATTCGAAGAATCAAATGGAGAAAGACGAACTAGGCGATGGACTCCTTTTTCCCCTTTTAAATACCCATATGCATAATTTCCTTCTACACGAATTGTAACACTTTTGATTCCAGCTTCTTCGCCTGCTTGGTACTCTAAAAGAGTTACCTTCCTTTTCGTTTTTTCCAAGTATCTTAAGTACATACGGTATAACATCTCTGCCCAATCACAAGCTTCTGTTCCACCTGCTCCTGCATGAATTTCTAAGATACAATTATTTTGATCATATGCCCCACTTAAAAGAAGATGGAGACTCTCTTGTTCAAGGTCCTTCTTTAAATTTTTTAATTCTTCCTCGATTGAGGCTTGCACGGTTTTATCTTCTTCTGTCTCTAATAATTCTACCAGTTCTAAATGAGAAGAAATTTGTTTTCTTATCTCTTGAAGTGACATAATTTGTCCTTTTAAGGTAGAAAGTGTTTGCGTCACTTTTTCTGTTTTACTTCGTTCTTGGTCCCAAAAAGAAGGCGCATTGATTTCTTCTTCTAGCGCGTTTATTTGTTTTTCTTTTTCTGTACAGTCAAAGTGACCTCCATAAATCATTACATTCTTGTTTCAAAGCTGACAATTCTTTTTTTAATTCTACAAGTTCCATATCATCACCTAGCTTCTATTTTTATTATACACGATATTTCCTCTTCTAACAAACAATTTTCTGTGTATACTTCTTCACCTTTTACATACACTATCACTGAGGAACCAAAAAACGAAGGTTGTTTTGTTCCTCTTCTTATAGATTGCGCTTGTGAGAAGGTTTCACAAGCGTTTTTATATGAAAAAAAGCGTACTTCACGCTTTCCTTCATCCATATTTAAAAAAGTGATTTTTTTATTCTTTCTACTTCTTGTTTTTACATACATTTTCTTTAAAAGAGTGGAGCAAACAATCTTAGTATGGCTTGCCATAATGATTTTATAAAGCCAGCTTTCACATCCTTATCTTCCAGTTTCTGGCACTCTTTAAATGTAGTTTCAAAATCGCAAGAAATATCTTTTAGTTGTTTGACATCTTCCATATAAATGCCATTTTCGAAATGAAGATACAAACTTCTATAATCCATATTGATTGTTCCTACAACAGCTCTTTTATCATCTGATAAAAACACTTTGGAATGAACAAAACCGTTAGTAAATTTATAGATTTTTATCCCATTTTCATGCAATACTTTGAAGAAAGAAACCGTTTGGGTATAGACAATTTTCTTATCTGGAATACCCGGTACTATCATTCGAACATCTACCCCTCTTTTTGCGGCACGACATAGGGAATTTACCATATCGGTATCAATAATAAGATAAGGTGTCATGATATATAAATACTTCTTCGCACTATTTATCATATTGATATAGACATCTTCTCCAATTAAATCTTTATGTAACGGGGCAACCCCATATGGAATAACATATCCATTTTCTTCTTTCATTTTGAAAGTATGTTTAAATTGGGTAATGTCCTTATCTTCATTTCGATTGGCATTCCAAAGCGTTAAGAACATTACAGTCAAATTCCAAATGGCATCTCCTACAATCTTAATTCCATTATCTTTCCAAATTCCATATTTACTATTGATGTTGATGTACTCATCACTCAAATTTACGCCCCCAGAAAATGCAACAGCACCATCAATAATGGTCATCTTTCTGTGATCACGGTTGTTCATAAATATTCCTCTAAAAGGACTTAATTTGTTAAAAGAGATGCACTTGATTCCATATTCAGCAAGTTGATTCGCATAATCTGTTTTTAGTACTGCAAGACTTCCCATATCATCATATAAAATGCGAACATCTACACCTTGGGATGCTTTTTCTTTTAAAATATCCAAAATACCATTCCACATGATTCCTTCTTTGATAATGAAGTATTCCATAAAAATAAATTTTTTTGCTTTCTTTAGTTCCTTTAACAATTCTGGATAAAAAATTTCTCCATAGGGATAATAACTAATTTCATTGTTTTTACTTACGAAAGAATTCGTCCGGTTCATTAAATATTCAATATTATCCAGTTGCTTTTTTTCTATTTCTTTTTTTAGTTTCTCATCTTGTTCTAAATACTTGCTATATTCTTTTTCATAGGCAAAAATATTTCTTAACAATTTATTTTTCGAATAATTTTTACCTAACGTAATGAGTAAAATCGTACCAAATATTGGAAAAATCAAAATGAGAATGACCCACGGCAAATCATTAGAAAGTCTTGTACTTTCTTTTAAAATACCTAAAACAATTAAGATACTTGCAATACTATAAAATAAAGTTATAATCCCTAGATACTTATAAAAAAATAATCGTATCATAATTGAAAATCCAAATTGCAATAAAACACCTATCAAAACAATGACAATTCTTTTCACAGCATTTAACATAACATGACTCCTTTTTTTTATTATAGCAATCTTTGCCTTCGTTTTAAACTGCAAAATATTGAATTATGTTTTCCATTTGCTTCCTGTTTTTAATGCATATTACATGTATATCTGGTTTTAGGCACAAATGTTTTATACAAAGAACATCTAAAGAAGGAGCAAGGCCTAAGAATTTAAGATCCATTCGATAATTTGTGCTTTTATTTCATAATATTCTTGTTCTTCAAATTGCATATTGGCTATACAAAATCTCTTAGAAACTATATGTGAGCAAAACATACATTCATATAAATCAAAGCAATCTTGGATGAATAAAGAATTGCTTACTTTATTTGAACAGATAACATTATAACTATTACTACAATCTTTCGAATCATCACATCTTATACTGAAGCTACATGTTGCAGATCTTTGTGATGCAAGTAAAAATTCACTATTTGCACAAGAATCACAATAAACCAAATTTTTAGAATCACGACAATCCGTACTTCGATATATATTTTCACATCTATTAATCGTATCACTTTTTATAACGTTGACTGAATCATAAACTCTTTCTGTTGTCATTAGATTGATTGTATTCCAAACATCAATTAATTCTTGTAGATTATGAGTTTCTTTTTTAGGTAACATCCAGCCTTCCGTTTTATCTCTTTTCTTCATATTTTGATTTGTGATAAAGCGACCACTGTTAATGGAATCAGCCCAAGTTATCTCATTTGTAGTAGAATCATTCACTTGTTTTGGTAATTTTATATCGAAAGCAAACCTCTCTAATAAAATATCTAGTGAATATAGATTTTCTCGATCAAACACAGCTTTGAATATTTTAGTAACAATTTCTAAAGCCTTTACATCATTCATTTTTTACACACCCTTCTTATTTGTTGAATTAGATATTAGAATATCTTTCAAATTCACGCTTGCACTTATTTTAAAGTTTGTTTTAAAACCACTTTGTTTCTCTTTTTTTGTTTCATTCATCTTATCTACACCTGCTCTTTGAATTCTAGGAATACTTTTATAATCTAAGGTCGTTCCTTTAAATGCTGGAAATAGGATTCCGTTAGAATCGATTCTAGCAATACATTCACGCGTTTGTAATTCTGTCAACATTTTTATCTTTCTTTCCCTAGAATCATCTAGTGGTATCTTCATGTTAAAGTTATCCACTAGCACATTGGCATCTAACTTTGATACTCTAAAGATAAAGTAGTTGATAACATTAGCAAATATAGAATTTTTTAATGCATCTGATATTTGATTGAAGTATTGACCTGCCAATATTAAAGATAGATTATATTTTCTTGCTTCTGACAAATATCGCGATAAAATTGGATTTTCAACAACTGCGACCTCATCTATTACAAATATAATATGTTCATCTATTTCTTTTCGTTGTACTATTGTTAAAAGCTGCTGCATAATAAGCCCTGCGATTGTTTTTGTAACTTTGTCTCCAAGTTTCGTTCTATCTAGTGAAAACAAAGTCAGAAAATGATCATGAATCGTATCTTTTAGACTTTCGCCCATATTTTCTGCATGAAAGACAGGTATCATTTCCATTTCATCTATAAAACCTATAAGGGGAGAAATGGCCTCCCCATAATCTTTCGTTTTTAAGTCATTAAAATCTGATAAAAAGAAATCAATCACACGAATTGGTAGATTGTATTTTAGTTTTCTTATTAAATCATTTCTATATTCTAAATCTAAAATCAGTTTTCTTAAACTTCTAAAATTAAAAGATTCATCTGTTAATAATAAATAGATTGCGTGTCTTAACACCCTTTCTAACTTTGAATTATATTGATCTGCAAGCAAGGATTTTAATAAATCTAATAAAAGCTCCGTAGATGCGATAATATCATCATGCTTGTTAATAAATAAATCTATGCTATCTACACTGCTTTTAAAATCAATAACTTTTCCTATACCACCAATATCATCTTCAAGGGATGCATGGGGGTCTATGACAACCACTCTATATTTTTGTCGTAAACTTTCATTCTTGCTGATATTGTTAATGAGCAAGCTTATAAATTTAGATTTACCTGTTCCAGAAGATCCAATAACAATCGAATGCTTATCAAAGCTAAAATTCGTTTGTTTTAAGTAGAACTCTTCTTGCAAATAGGGGAAAGTATCCACAGAAAACAGTGCATTGCTTGCATCACTACTTAGTAAATGTAATACTTTATTGATTTCCAAATACTTTGGCGAACTTTTGTAGGAATATCTTTTATTTCCTTCAAAATCGATTGCTAATATATTGGTTGGAACTATGAATATCATTCTATATTTGGTTACAATACCATTTTTGTTCACATAAAATACTGCACTGGATTTAATTTTATCCTCGTAAAGCTTTCTAAAACTTATTTTTAAATAGAGGAATGTGCCTTTGTTCTTAATCTCACTTCGATTGATTAAATCGATTCCACTGCTTCCTATTTTGGGAAAGGAGAACTTGGTATAATTTGATTTTGGCGCATTTATTTCTTGTGTTGGTTTTAACAAAAAAGAATTTAAATGATTGATTGTAGGCGGTAAGGAGCAACTTGTTTTCACATAATATCTGATTTGATTTTTATCGTTTGTCATGATAATTTCCCATTTTCTCAAAGTGCCATTATAATTAGAAATAGTCCTGATTAGCTCTAACCATTCTTCCTTTTGTACAAATTTCTTAGTTAAATATATTTCTTTTGAAAACTCCACAACCGGACACCTCGCTAATCAATATAGCAAAAATGGCAAATAAAAAACTGACTTTTTAGTAATCAATTTTGTCAGTTTAATAGATTGCTACTAAAAAATCAGTTACGTTATCATGATAGTACTCAAGTTCTGGTAATTCTTTCAAATTATACTTACAAGACAGTAAAAATTCCCTATAGAATTTATGAGAAATTTCTTGAATATCTTCTGCAATTTGAGAATTGATTCTAAATTTTAGCCATTTACTTGCAGGAATTTCTATGTGTTCAAATTCATTTATTTTTTTATCATATAAGCAATAATATTTCTTACTTTCTTTACGTTCCTTATCGTAAGTAACCATTCCATATTTTACTTCTCCATATTTGCTTTTATATTTGTCTTCTGTTTTCCTAAAAAATAGTGGGGCATCATATCCAATTTTTTTGTTATTTGTTTGGATACCAATACCATAGAGGTTCATCTCATCCAGTGTTATTATTTCATAATTCAGTTCAGTCGTGATTTGAATATCTTCCTTGAAAATAATTCGTGGAAAATTTTTGAGTTTTGTTTCTTTTTTAACAAAACTAGGTTTAATACCATGGAATTTTTCAAATGCTCTTGAAAAAGAAGTTGCACTCTCATAGTTGTATTTGATTGCAATATCAATAATTTTCAAGTTGCCTTCGTATAAATCAAAGCCCGCATTGGATAGCCTTCTTTTTCTAATATATTCCGATAAAGATATTCCAGCAATCATCGTAAACAGTTTTTGCATCGTATAAACATTTACCCCTAAAAACTTTGCTAAATCTTCATAACGGATATCTTCTTCTAAATGAGTATCAATGTACTTTGTTATTTCATTTAAACTTTTATAAATATTCAAACAACCTCACCTATATACATTGTAACATAGAAATAGTGTCTTAATGGCTTATAAATTCTTTGGATAGCCAGTTCAGTTCAATGACAATAACTGGATGAGCAAAAGTTCCACTTTATATCTTCCTTGTTTTTGAAAAATTATGCCAATGACATTTATAGCTATCATCCATTGCTTTGGTGTCACTACAAATGCATTTGTCCTGGCTTAAACCCATCATATTTGATGGAATTAAAATTTGGATTATTTAAAACTCCCAAGTTTCTAAAAAATATTACATTTATAATTTTCATTCCATTTTGAATGATACAGTCAGGTCTTGCTTTACATCTCTATCAATTATCATATTTCTAAAATGAGCAATTTTTTAATTTTACAATTATTTTCAGCTTTTTTGAAGTATTTGATCACTCACAAAACCTAATAAACTTTTCTATTTTCCACAACAATTTTTATACTTTGGTTAAAGATTTATTACAGATGAATTTTTAATGCTAATAATATAACTCCTAATGTTAAATATGAGATTGAAAGATAAATTGTATGATTTCTTATGTTAAAGACAGATTGGGCGGTGATATAATGCTAGCATTTTAATTTTATACAAAACAGAAAAAATGCCATTAAATATAATGACATTTTATATCTAAGGCTATATACTTTATTAAAGTCTTGGACCTTTTTTTCCTAAATTATCTGTGAATTTATATGTATCTTCAAAATCTCTTTGTGAAATTCCATACATATCATCTGGTTTTGTTATGTTAATATAGCCACCGGCAGCGATTTGCATATTAGAACCCCATTGGTTTAAGATAATATTATCTGTAATTTGAACAAACATTTGAGGACCACCTTTTGGGCGACATAAAATAGGGTTTTCTGGGTCCACCTCATATTTTTGTTTAAAGGTTGTATCATCAATAATCCATTGGTTAGGATGATTATTATTATCTGTTATAATATTTCCTTGTTCGTCAACTTTTGTTGCAATCCATCCTGGTTGATTTGTTTGTTCATCAATTTGAACTTGAGCAACTTTTTCTTGAATTTCATTTCCTTCTGAATCAACGCTCCAAGAAACAACTGTTTCGCCAACATTTCCTTGTCTTGCAATTATTCTAGCAAATTTTTCTGCTTGGCGTGGTATCATTGTACCATTTTCAATTCCTTGCTTTACATAACTAGAAACTTCAACTTTTGTATATTCTCCCACAAATATCATCTCCTTAAATCAATTGTATCATACTTTCATTCTTCAATCAAATTCCTTTTTCTAATGTGTTAATCCTTTTTTAAAATTTCACCATATCATTATTAGAAATTTCACCAAACTTATGTTGTATAATATTTCGTTGG
>CANQVB010000040.1 GCA_947627225.1 uncultured Bacilli bacterium | reverse complement strand
ATTATAACAGAAGATTTTTGTTTTGTCTTTAATTTTGAATGATAAAAAAAGAACTACTTCTGTAGCTCCTTTTGGTACATATCAAACAATTCTTTAAAGCGATTGAAATGAACAACTTCTCTTTGGCGTAACCATAAAAGTGGTCCAATGACATCAGGGTCTTTCGTAAGGTCAATTAAGTTTTCATAAACAGCTCTTGCCTTTTGTTCAGCGGCCATATCTTCTGATAAATCAGCAAGTGGATCTCCTGTTGTAGCAAAATAGGCAACTGTAAAAGGAACCCCATTGGCATCTGTTGGATAAAGAGCATTTTTGTGTTCTGCATAATGTGGATCGAGTCCTGCGGCTAAAATTTCTTCTACACTTGCATCTTTTAACAGTTGATAAATCATGGTTGAAATCATTTCAATGTGGGCAAGTTCCTCAGTACCAATATCAGTTAAAAGTGCTTTTCCTCGATTGTCAGGCATGGTGTACCGTTGGTTTAAATAACGAAGGGCAGCGGCTAATTCACCATTAGAACCTCCATATTGTGTCACTAATAATTTAGCCATTCTAACATCTTTTGTCTTGATGTTGATTGGATATTGTAATCTTTTTTCATATTTCCACATAGCTATCTTCCTCCTTCCCATGGGAATGGCAATTGCTCCCATAAAAATGGACTATTTTCAAGTACGTTCGCACTGATAAGAAGTGGTCCATATTGGTTTTCATATTGGGTTTTTAATTCATTTGTCTGCATTCTATATTGGTTAAATACTTGTAGCGCACGTGCATCTTGTGGATGAAGATCTAGATATAAGTTTAATTCATGGGCAGCAAAAGCCATTTCAGAAAGTTTTAAGAAAAGCGCCTCCTGTTCATTTCTTGCAGTTAGTTTCTGTGGCGTATAATTCTTATAAGGAATATAAGTGTTTACAAATAAATTTCCCAACGTATAGCCTTCTTTTGGACTTCCAATTTGATTTTTCTGTCCTTGCATACCACTATTTTGTGGCTGCATTGGTTGCATATGATTTGGATTCATAAATTGGGCTGTGATGTTATTCATCATATTATAATCGTTCATAATTTCCTCCTTCACTACTACTCTATGAGTACAAAAACCTATGGGTATGGGTAAATATCCCTAAGAAACTGATAAATTTGTCTACTTTTCGCAAGAAAAAGACTTGAAAGAAACCTATTTTCTTGATAGAATAAGTTTGTTCTTTAGAAATGGCGGAATTGGTGAAGTGGTTAACACGCCGGATTGTGGCTCCGGTATGCATGGGTTCGATCCCCATATTTCGCCCCATATAAGTGGATTATCGTACCTGGTACGTTTCATATAGAAAAAGGACTAATAAAAATGGATTATTAGTTCTTTTTCTTTAAGATGATAAAGTAAAATGTGATAAATAGGTTTTAAAAGAGTAATCAAAACCTACCTAAAATTCCAGACAATGTCTAGAAAATTGCGTTACTTCTATTATCACGAATTATTAAGTGCTGAAAATATTGAAATATATATTTGGAATATGTGAAGTGAAGAAGTTTTATCTTATGATGAAAATGGAGAAGTTCTAGAAAAATATAATTTCTAAGTTTCTTGATTTTAATATTACACAAAGAATTGCGCTTTTCTATTGTATTTTTACCAAAATTTACTAAGACAAAAAAATCTGTGGTATACTAAGGAAAAGGAGAAGGATAAAAATGAATAAAGTTGTTGTCATCGGTTGTGGAAAAGTGGGCATGGCTTATATCTATGCACTTGTCAATCAATTAACTCCTGTTGACGAAGTAATCATGATTGATATAGATCACGAAAAATTAGAAGGAGAACGTCTTGACTTATGTCATACATTGCAGTTTTCTTCCAATCACATTGAAGTTAAAGTGGGTGATTACAAAGACTGCAAAGATGCAACTCTAATTGTAATTACCGCTGGAATTCCACAATCTTCTCATGACCGTTTGGATGATTTAAAACAGAATAATAAGTTCTATCAAGAGATTCTTAAAAAAATTAACGCAAGTGGATTTCAAGGAATTTTACTCATTGCCTCAAACCCACTCGATGTTATGACATACCTTGCTTATCACTATTCTAATTTACCTGCGAATAGAGTTTTAGGAACAGGAACTAGCTTAGATACTTCAAGGCTTTCCTATGCCATTTCTGAAAAGCTCGGAATCAGTCCTAAAAGCGTAAGTGCCTATGTCATTGGAGAACATGGAAATTCTCAATTTGTAGCATGGAGTCAAGCAAGTATTGCCCAACAAAAAATCGACCGTTTCTTGACGAAAAAAGAACAAACGGCTTTGGAAGACGCAACAAGAAATGCAGCTTATGAGATTATTAAAAGAAAAGGGGCAACCTACTATGGAATTGCTATGGCACTGCTTCGTATTACCAACGCTATTTTAAAAGATGAAGAAGTAATTCTTCCTGTTTCTAATTATGATGAAAAAAATGATGTTTATGTCTCTACGCCTTGTATTTTGAATAAATCTGGGGTAAAAAGTCGTATTTACATGGAACTGAGTAAAGAGGAAGAAGCTAAACTTGCAAACTCTATCAAGATTATTCAAGATGCCATTCAAAGTGTGCTTCCAAAGAAAAAGGGAAGCTAATCGCTTCCTTTTTTTGTGTCTTTTTCTTGACCCTCTTCTTTCGCAAAAGATAACAGAATCGTATTACAGATGAGTCCAATCATAATAAGAGCTAAGATAAAGAAATTATTTTTACAATATTCAATGTTAATGGTATAAAGTTCTTGCATCTGAAGTCTTGTATCAAAAGAAATTCGTAACACAATAAGGGCAAAGTATAGAAAGACAAAAATCATAATGAGGTTATAACTAATCATCTCTTGGTAAATTTTTCGTTTGGATAACAAGGTCCACAGAGTACAGCCAATATAGAGAATCGTTGTTACTAAAAAGGCAATGCCTTGCCAGGAAGATTTATAAAGATAAGGAAGAAACCAGATGAAAAGACACAAGAATAAAATTTCTGCAATTAAGCGCATCCAGTAGATTATTTTTTGCATTTTTTTCAAGTTTCTTCTCCCCTTACAAGAGCCAATTCTTTTCCAAATACTTCTTCAAAATGAACGAGCTCTTTTTGAATGACGTCCGGATAAACATTCTTGGTATTTTGAATGGCTTTTTGAATATCTAAAATATTCACTTCCCTGCGATTATCAAACACAGCAAACGAAAAGGCTTGTTGTAACATGGTTAGAGCAATATCAGGATATCTTGATCCAATTTCATAAATTCTTCGGTATTCACTGGTAAGTTCTGTAATGAAACGCATAATTTTTTGTTGCACAAAGGGACTATATAAAAGTTTGGCTCCTGTTTTCTTTTCAATTTTAGGAAGTGTTCCCATTAAAATCGCAATGGTCTCATCCACAGTAGGCTCAGAAACATCTACCCTTTGAAATCTTCGAACAAAAGCTTTATCTCTTAAAATATAGCGCTCATACTCTTCTGTTGTCGTGGCACCAATCACTTTAATATCCCCACGATCAAGGGCAGGTTTAAACATGTTGGCAAAATCAATCGCATCATTTTTCGCACCCATTAATGTATGAATTTCGTCGATAAACAAAATTAAGTTATGTGCTTGCTTCACTTCTTCTAAAAGCAGTTGTACTTTATGCTTCCCTGTTGCTGGATCAATTCCAAGTAAAGAAGAAGTATTGATTTTGATAATGGTATAGCCTTTCAATTGATTAGGGACATTGCCAATTTGCATGCGGTAAGCAAGACCTTCTACAATGGCCGTTTTTCCAACACCAGGCTTTCCTGTTAAAATGGCACTTTTTTCAGGGGTCAACAAAATAAGAACCAGTTGTTTAATTTCTTCTTCACGACCAATGGCTGGATTTGTAATAAAGGTTTTCTTCGTAAAGTTATCTCCATAAACTTCTAAAATGCTTGTTGATTTTTCCTGTTCCATACGATTCCTCCTTTATTTTCTTCTTTAGTATAGCATAAAAAAAAAAGAAGTTAAAGCACATTCACTTTGATTCCATCTGTTTTTAAAAGTTTTGCTACTTCTCTTTTGGGAAGATAGACTGTAATACTATCTAAAAGAACTCCTTCTCTTTTAATCTTTTCGCTTTCATCAAAGAACCCATAAGATTCTAATTGTTTTTGTACTAACATTTCATAGGATTCGAAGGAACGACTATATATTTGATTGAGAGCTTGTTCCATGTTTTCATCTAAATAAGGAAAATTTTTCTTACAAATCATTTCTTGTATGACTCCTTCTTGCGGCAAAAAGGAAGATATAGTCCTTGTCGTTACCGTTTTTGTTGCAAAGATAATTTGAATGGGAGCTACTTCATATCCTAATCTTTCTTCAGCATGAACATACTTGATAGTACACAAACAAAAAAAGAAAAAGAGGACTATCCATAATTTCTTCATTTTTCGACACCTCATCTTTAGTATCTCCAAATTTCAAAATTTATGCCTTTTTCTTTTATTTTACATTGCCATGTATTTGTTTTTGTTGGTAATAAGAATCATATATTGCTTTTGGAATCACGACTGCTTTTAAAGATGCAAATTCAAAAGAAGCATCAATATCGCAAGAGACCACTTTAGAGATTTGATAATGATTCATTAAAAATTCATTTTCTTCTTGATGATTGGAAAGAAAAGTATTCCCTAAATAAAGTCCATCTTTGAATGTTTCATCCACCAAATATTCTATTTTTACATTGTAATTGATTCCCATTGTATTGGGTTTTTGAAAAAAACAATTCTTTTCTAAAAGCGAAGTGCTTACAAAACCTTCCTCTAATAAAAACTTCTCTTGCAAATCTTTTAAGTCTTCTAGAGTTTCAATACCATAGTCTTTAAAATAGGAAAGTGGCACAGCACGATATGTTTTAAAATTACAGGTTGGCTGAGAATTTGTTTCAATGATACTTTCAAGTTGCTTGGCTCCCTCTAAAAATTCTTGTTTTTTCGCGATATTGCCATCCTCCATATAATTCCAACGATTTGTGATGGCATGATTCAAATGAATATAGTTATACCCAGAATAATCTCGTAAAGCCAGTTGGTCTTCCTCTTTTAAATCTGGATTTTCAAAGACACTTTGAATTTCTTCCTTCGTATCAAATTTTCGATACTCTTTTCCAAGACTTTCTATACAAAACGCTTCAATCTGACTCATAGAGCCTTCTGGTAAAAGACGAAAAAACTGTGCTA
Organism: uncultured Bacilli bacterium; assembly: GCA_947627225.1. Lineage (GTDB taxonomy): Bacteria > Bacillota_I > Bacilli_A > RF39 > UBA660 > CANQVB01. Next base: position 5,166 of record CANQVB010000040.1, on the reverse strand, counting down.
CTTTTCTGCTATCTTTCATATTTGCTCCTATTTGGTTTTTATGATTCTATTTCAATCAATTCATATTCTTTGCTACCACAGCCTAAAGCTTCTGCAGCATCGATGGTATGTGTTCCTTTTTTGGAATTTACCCGTTCTAAGAAATGTTCTTTTCCAGGATCATCTGATTTTTTAACAAGATCAATGCAAGCTTGGTCAATCGCAACTGGATCCGTTGATGCTAAAATACCGATGTCTTGCATACAAGGGTCTTCTGCAACACTACAACAGTCACAATCCACAGAAAGATTACACATAATATTGATATAGGCAATATTCCCATGAAAATAGTCAACAATAGAAGAAGCGGCATCTGCCATCGCTTCTAAAAACTTCTCTTGGTCTGCTTGAAACATCTCTTCATAAGAGGCATTTTCTTTTCCAGTACAGTGAATATAGCGTTTTCCTTTGGAAGAGGCAATCCCAATTGATAACTGTTTTAAAGCACCACCATAGCCTCCCATAGGGTGTCCTTTAAAATGAGAAAGTACCAACATAGAATCGTAGTTTTCTAAATTTTTTCCCACATAGTTTTTCTGAATCACTTTCCCATTTGGAATTTCTAACGTCATCTCTTCTTTTTCATCTAAAATATCAACTGTAAAATACTTACTCCAGCCATGTTCTTCCATCAACTTCTTATGTTTTTCTGTTGTATTTCTCTCCCCTTCATACGCTGTATTACATTCAACCACTGTTCCATTCACATAAGAAATAATAGGTTCTAAAAATTCTGGTTTTAGATAATTTTGATTTCCCTTTTCCCCAGAGTGTAGTTTTACTGCAACCTTTCCAGGCAATTCCTTTTGAAGTTGCTGAAACATTTTTACAACACTTTCTTTACTAACTTCCTTCGTAAAATAAACTTTTGCTTTTTCCATTTTTTCATCCTCCTATCTTTATTATACCAAAAATATGAAAACCGCACACCAAAAGATAGCTATTTTTATTTGTGATGATGGTGATGCTCCACTTCTTTGGTAGGCGCTACTTTACAATTTTTGCTTTCACATGCCTCATCTTTTAATTCTAACTCTACTGTGGAATGGGAAATTCCTTCTTCCTCCAATTCCTTCTTAATTGCATCTTTTACCGTTTTACTATATTCGTCTACCACCACATGAAGCGTTGCATAATGATGAAACCCATCTATACTTCGTACATGAATATGATGTACATCAAGGACACCTTCTATTTTTAATAAATGCCCCTTTATTTTTGGAAGATCAATTCCATCTGGAGTTCTTTCTAAGAAAAGATAGAGAACTTCCTTCATATTCTGAAAGGCATGATAGAGAATATAAAGTGCCACAAGGATAGATAAAACCGAATCAATTCTTGTAATTTGAGTTGCTTTCATCAAAAGCGAACCAACAAGAACAACCACCCAACCCAGTACATCTTCAAGCATATGTAAATTGACAGCTTTTTGATTAAGCGAATCCCCTTCTCTTGTAAAGTAAGTTGCACATAAATTAATTATGACACCAAAAACAGCCATGAGAATCATTCCATCATAATGAACCGCAACCGGATGAAAAAGTCTTAAGACAGATTCAAAGATTACAAATGCTGAACCAAATAACAAAATCATGGTTGTGAGCATACTTCCCATAACCGAATAGCGAAGATAACCATATGTATATTTAGAATTGGGCTTTTTCTTGCTTTTTTTCTCAAGAAAATACGAAATACCAATACTAAAAGCATCTCCTAAATCATGAATAGAATCAGAAAGAATGGCAATACTTCTTGTAAAAATTCCTCCAAACAATTCAAACACTGAAAAGGAAAGATTCAAAAGAAAGGCAATCAATATATTTTTCTCTGTTTTCATAAACTCCTCTTTTCCTATTTATTTTATAATTATTAAATATTATTATATTAGTTCCATATCCTAAATCACTTAATTTTTATCATTGACATAAATGCTAACATTATTGCAATAAGCATACCTCCCCTTTTATTGCAACGTACATTTCTTGATTGACATTATATACTACTCCGCCCATAGACTTACCTCATGAACGAAAGCCAAAGAAAATACTAATACCGGAATAGGATTCACATACTTCTTATTCCATCTTTGGATGATTGCTTTCTATTTTAAATTTTTTTCTATGTCACTTAAAATATTATTTAAACATTCCATTCTATTTTTTGAAGTATCATAATACTGAATCCCATACTTAGGGCATTCCTTTTTTAACATTTCGTTTGCAGAATACCAATCACTAGCATGTTGCATTAAATATTCTTTGGATAGACCAAATGTCCAATCTTTTTGTGTATCGTGTTCTAAGCATAATTCAACCATCTCCATAACATTAAGATTTCCTAAGCCTAAACAGACAACAATCGTGTTATTAAAATCTATCATTTCTTTAACGATTTTAGGATGCAATTGTCCACTTTCTAATATATAGCCATATTTTTTATCGTCGTTTGCTGTTAAAGAATTTAAAAACGCTAATAATGTTCTTTGAAAATACGCACTATGTTCAAAATCTTTTTGTTTGTCAACATTTTCTCTATAATACTTTTCTTCGTTTTTCGCTCTAAGCATACCCCATTTTAGAGAATCACTCTGTATTAAACTATAACTATTATATTTGTCCTTGAGTAGCTTACTTAATGTTGTTTTTCCAGCACGACCCACACCCATTATTAAAATGTTTTTCATTGCGTCATCTCCTAACTTCATTTTCTATATAAATATGGACTTATAAATACTTGGATAACTACAGATATTACTCCTATTATTATAATCAGATGATTGATGAAAATTGCAGTAAAACTTAAATCCATCATTGCTCAAACTTTTTTCTAGATAAGTCTAGGTTTGTTGTATGAATAACTGACCATCAGATTGTCTAGCATTGACAACAAGATAAAATAATTGGTGAAAATCTAGAATCTTAATATTGAACGATTACCTAAATTTTATTTTTCGTTAAAATATGCCTTAGGCCCTAACAAATGATTCACTATTTATCGTCTTCTAAAAAAAAGTTAACTAGCTTCTCATAATTATCTTGACTATTTAAACAAGTATCTATTAGGTAACTTTTCTCACCATTTGTTTGATATTCTTTAATACCCCTTATATAAAAATCTTTATTTCTATCTTCAATAAAAAACGGCATTATATCATGATATAAGCATTCTCTAAACATTATCATTCTTCCTATACGACCATTTCCATCTTGAAAGGGATGAATACGCTCAAATCTAACATGGAATTCAATAATATCTTCTAAAGTTTTTTTAGTGATTTTATCATACCACGCTAACAAATCCTCCATATCACTTGCTACATGACCTGGTAAAGATGTTACAATACTTCCAACAAAATTTTTTTTGCTTTTATACTCTCCAACATGAAACCATTCTTTTTCACTGTCTGTTAAGGTTCCATCTTTTAAAATGAAGTGAAACTTCTTTATCATATCTATAGAAAGTTTATCATCAATCGTATCTAGCATATATTTAAATAAAGTAAAATGATTTTTCATCTCTGTGGCATCTTTTAATACAATAACTTTATCACTACTTGTTAGAATTGTTCCTGTATCATAAATGCTTTCTGTTTCATCAGGTGTTATTGTGGAACCTTCGATGTGATTCGTATTATATGCAAAATCTAATTGGGTCTTATGATATAGATTACCAGACAAATTCATATTTTTTTGTTCTACCAAAGCCTTTTTAATTTTACTTATTTCCATGATTATTATCACCTCTTCATTATAGCATTGTTTCTTTCTTTATATACAAATTATACCATTTTTTACATGCTTTTACTATGAAATAAAGTATTCTTTTTGAATAAAATTTTGTTTGTAATTTAAAAAAAGTGCACAATTGTTGTGCAATTAGTTTTAGAATTTATTTATAAATAAATCATTTACAATAGACAGGGATAATTCGTAATACTTGTGATTTGTCTTAATGGTTTCATTCATATTCAGCAGTTAATCCATCAGGCATATTTGTGACATTTTTTCTTTTAGTAACACACAATCATTCATCATTCCAGAATCTAAATAATTAATAAGCCATTCTTCTTCTGAATCTCCTTTACCGTATATATCTCATCTTGTTTGTCATCTCCAACATAGCCCAAGCATTTTTCTCTTTCATATTGACTATAAGCACAATATAGTACATACTTCCTACCTTGATAGATTACATAAGAATAATTGTCGTTTGAACCTTTTCAAATATTATTGGATTTGACTTATCAAATATATTATTTAACGGAATCCAAGCAAATGCCACCAATTATGAAAACTAAAATTACAATACAAATTGCTGTAATTACCTTTTTACTCATAACAACCACACATTCCTTTCACTTTGTTCAAGGCACCCATAGTCATGAAAACAATTCTTTTTCAGACTATATCTCCAATATAAATTACTATTTTTTCACTTTTCAATTACTTATTGTATTTGTCTTGAACTTTTTTAGGAAGTTCATCATATTGTACCTCTTCCCAAGAATGAACACCTGTAATTTCCATATATTCAATTTTTAAAAAAGCATTTCCTCTTAACGCTCTACTTGTTTTAAATATAACTGATTTTTTCCTACCATTTTCTTGATAACAATCTAAGGTATATTCATAAGACATATCACTATTCGTTATTTCTTTAATTTGAGTATTATCTATTTGAGTATAGTAAATCGTCTTCCCTATAAACAAGTAATAGTAAGCAACACTACATAATAGTAAAAATACTATTATGCCTATAATTACTGGTAATTTTTCTTTTATAGAATCCATTTCTAAATTCTCCTAATCTATTTTTATTTTAACCTCTCTTGAACAACTATTTCCATCAATAATCAAATAATTGTAACATATTAATATCTTTCTCTTATAATGCTCTTACTACAAGAATAAGTAATTAAGAAATATCCACCATAAATAATCACAATAAATATAGCTGTTGCAATAATTGATGGTAATAATTGTTCATTACCAAACACTTCTAAAAATTTAAAAACAAACATTATACCAAAGATAGAATGAATGAATGCAAGTATTAAAGGTAACATAAAGAATATAGCAATTTGTCTAAATAATGCTTTATTAATCATTTTCTCATCTGTACCAATCT
>CANQVB010000039.1 GCA_947627225.1 uncultured Bacilli bacterium | reverse complement strand
CCCCCCCCCAGTCAAGCCTTTTGGTACAAAAAAAGAAGGAATTTTTTCAAAAATTATTCGCAAATTATTTACTTAACGCAAAAAAAGAACAACACATTTGCTATGCCATTCTTATCTTTTTGTTTGGCAAGATGACTTTGTAACATCTACCTGTGGTTTAATATCCCTTTTTTGATTCGTTATATTTCATTTTACTTATATAAAATTTACCAAATTTGGCAACCAAAAGTCCTACATTTCTCTATTTTAAATTATGATAAACTTCTTGTACATCATCTAATTCTTCAAGTGCATCCATTAATTTTTCGACCTTCTCATGCACTTCAGCATCTACATCAACTTGATTGGTCGCAAGATAAGTAACTTCACTGGTTAAAAATTCTTCGACACCCATTTGAGAAAGCGCATCTTTGACGGCAAGAAGTGCCTCAGCTGGCATTGTAATTTGATAGACATCCTCTTCTTTTGTAACATCTTCGGCACCGGCATCTAAGCTTGCAAGCATAATTTCTTCTTCATCATATTGTACAGGTATTTCAATCATTCCAATTCGCTTGAACAAATAAGAAACACTGCCATCTGTCCCAAGATTTCCGCCATGTTTTGTAAATGCACTTCTCACTTGTGATGCTGTTCTATTTCTATTGTCTGTAAGACAATCTACCATAAAGGCAACCCCTGCTGGACCGTATCCTTCATAGCGAACTGCTTCAAAGTTTTCTCCTTCACTGGCACCTTTTGCTTTGTCAATTGCTTTTTGAATATTGTCTTTTGGCATATTCGCAGCCTTTGCTTTTTCGACAACAAGCCGCAGGGCTGCATTGCTATCAGGGTCTGGGGATCCTTGTTTTGCTGCGACATAAAGCTCCTTTGCAATTTTTTGAAACACCTTGCCCCTTGCCTGATCTAATTCTCCTTTTTTTCTGTGAATGGTTGCCCATTTTGAATGTCCACTCATTTTAAACGCCTCCTTATTTTATAAAATAATCGATAACCACTGGGGATAGAATTAAAAGTAGTAACAGTGGTAGAAGAAAGAAAACAGAAATCACACTCACTTTAATCGGAATCTTCGCAAATAAAGCTTTTAATTCCATTTTCTTTTTTTCTTTCAAATAACGGATTTGATCCTGTATAGTAATCGTCAAATCGTTTCCATATTGACTCGACTTTCGAAGTTGCATGAAAAGTTGACATACTTCCTTGGATGAAATTCTTTTTTCTAAATCTAAAATGGCATCTTCAAAGCTTTTTCCATAATATATCTCCTCCAACGCTTTTTGTACTTCCAAAGAGAAAGTGCTATCTAAACGTTCTGTTGTAAAGGATAGTGCACCCAATAATGTTTTCCCCGATTTAAGCGCCAAAGTAAATACCTCAAAGAAAGGAATCGCTTCTTTTTCTAATAAATCATTTCTTTTCTTAAGAAGTCGTGCTGCTAAAACTTTTGGAATGACTAAACAATAAAGAACGGTAAGAAAACAAGAAAGAAGTACGTTCCATTCGAAAAAGTATAGTAACACAACGAGAAGAAAAATACTAGAAAAAATTTGAAATATTTTTATTTTAAGTGTATCTTGTTGTTTCCTCATCAAAATTCCTCCTTTCTTCTCATAACCTTCCAAATCATAAAGATATACCCTACATAGAGAAGCAAAAGAAGTACAAGAATACAAATTCCTACTGCATGTTTAAAAAGCGGAGCAAAATAAGAAAGATTTAAAAATAAAAGTAGCAATGTCAAAAATGGCGGAATAAGGATGAGAATTTGGAACATCATTTTAGCACTTGCTGTTAGACTTTTAAATTCTTCTTCTTGTTGCTTTTTATTCCGTAAACTTTGTTCGATTGTAGAGAACATTTCACCAACATTTCCTCCTGTTTGTTCTAGAATGCTTAATGAAATCACGATAGATTGCATTTCTTTAAGAGGAACTCTTTCTTGAAATTGCATGAAAACTTCTTCTAAGGAAAGACCACAAGAGAAATCTTTTTTGATTTTTTGAAATTCTTCTCGAATTGGACCAGTCATTTCTATCGATACTGCATCTATGGCTTGTATTGTACTACATCCCACTTGAAACGCGTGATTCATTACAAGAATCGCATTTAATAAATCTTTTTTGATTTTCCTTGTGCGTAAACGTTGTTGAATATCAAGAACAAAATCCAAAAGAAAAAAGGAAAGTAGAAAAACCAAAAACGCCCCACCTATAAACCAAGCATTTTGTAACAACGCCCCTAGGCAAAGAAAAAGTACCATAACGCATATAGCAACGAATAGTTTGAAAGAAAGAAAATCCATAGGATCTTTTTGATACTGAAATATGGCATACTTCTTATATTTTTTTACATAGGTTTTAAAAAATGGAATCTTTGCAAGAAGACAGGAAATTTTTTGTAAAATTTTAGCAAAAAAATTTTTTCTTTTTTTCTTGGTTACTTCTTTCTTTTCTTTTAAAACAAGACTGTGATTTAAAATACGACTCTTTTTCTTTTCTGTGGTGATACACTGATAATATAGAAAAAGAAATAGAAAAAAGAAGACAAATAGAAAAATTTCAAAGAAAAGAAAGTTTACTTGTTCTTGCGCCATATTTTCCACACTTCTTTCTCACCTACCCCTTACTTTCTTTTATTATAGCATTTCCCTTTCATAAAAAAAAGAGACAACTTCATTTTTTCAAAAAAGTCTTGCCACGAGCCATCTCTATGTTTTCGTTTGTTTGTATAGAATTTTCCATTACGGATAATATGTGCTTATTTGTTCTTGAAAAAAAGTCCTACTTTTGAAAAAGTACACTTAGGATAGTCCTTTCTTTTTGGAAAGAATAGGTTCAAATATATCTTCCACTAGAGAAATTCCTTGTTGTTTCATTTTTAAATAGGTTTTGGGTACCAAATTATAAAGAACAAATGCACCATCCACTTCCTTGTTTTTTGTGAGACCCTTTTTTTGAAAGGCAAAAATCTCCGTTAAATGAATTCTATCTTTCGTAAAACCATCCACTTCACAAATAGAAGTTACCTTTCTTCTTCCATCTGAAAGCCGTTCAATATGAATGACCAAATCAATTGCATTTTCAATATACTCTCGAACTGCGGAAACTGGGATTTCCATTCCAGCCATTAAAACCATTGTTTCCAGTCGATTTAGGGCATCTTCTGGTCCATTCGCATGTAATGTGGTCATACTTCCTTCATGACCCGTATTCATCGCTTGTAACATATCAAAAGCTTCTTTGGAACGAACTTCACCGATTACAATTCGATCAGGTCTCATTCGAAGGGAATTAATTACAAGATCGCGAATCGTAATTTCTTTTCCAATTTGGTAATTTGCCCTCTTCGTTTCCAACGAAACGACGTGTGGTTGAGAAAGTTTTAATTCTGCCGCATCTTCTATGGTAATAATGCGTTCTTCCTCTGTAATAAAACTAGACAGTATATTTAAAAGCGTTGTTTTTCCAGTTCCTGTTCCTCCACAAACTAAAATATTACACTTTGCCTTGACAGCTGCTTCTAAAAATCTTGCCATGTAGGGTGTCATGGTTCCATTTCTCAGCAAATCATCAATACTCTCTAAATTTTTACGAAATTTTCGAATGGTTAACACAGGCCCATTTAAAGACAAAGGAGGAAGTACAGCATTCATCCGAGAGCCATCTAGAAGCCGAGAGTCTACCATGGGATTAGAAACATCTATCGTTCTTCCAAGAGGTTCAATCATCCTTCTAATCGTTCTTATAATATGGGCATCATCAATAAATGAAACACTTTCATCTTTCACAATGTGCCCATCTATTTCAATATAAATTTCATCTGGAGCATTCACCATAATCTCTGTAATATGGTCATCTTTTAAAAGTTCTGTAATCGGACCATACCCATCCATTTCATTCTCAATCAGGTTAAAAAGAAAATCACGTTCTAAAAGAGAAAGATCTTCCTCTTCCGTTGTCTTATCAATTTCTTCTTTAATCCAACCTTTTAAATTTTTTTCACGAGAACCAGCATGATCAATCATATTCTGAATGATTTTTTTTCTAAGAAAATCTAGCCTTTTTTTATCTTGAAAAATGGCGTAATCTTTTTTGATTTCTTCCGTTTCTTCTTGCTTTTCAATTTCAAAAAGTGAAGCTAATGTTTTTGCCACTTTATCTGTCCTCCTTTTCAATGTGATCTGCCAGTAAGAAAGATGCATTTTTCTTTAAAACTTGGCCTATACTTTTTAAAAAAGTATCTTGCATCACATGATCATCTAAGTTTTTTATGAAAAAGGAATTTGGGAATAGATAATCGATTTTTCGGTTTAAAATTTCTTCGATTTCACTTTGTTTAAAATAAGATTCCCTAGAACAAACTTGATTCCAAAGGAGTTCTACATTTTCCTTTTCCGCTTCTTCTAAGATGGTTAAAAAGCTTTTGGTATTTTTTATGGAAGTTGCTTCACTGGTAAATACAAGAAGTAATTTCCATGACACGTCAAAAGTAAAAATGTTAAGATCATCCAAGCTATGATTCGTATCAATAAGAATATAGTCATACGATTCTTTACAATAGGAAAGAAGGGATGAAATATACTGCGGATTCATCTTGTGAATTTTTCTAGGGTCTTTGCATGATGCAAGCAAATCTAAGGATTGAGAAATCTTTCTTGTATATTTAGAAAGCGGTTTTACAGTGTGATTTTGAAAGTCTTCCATCAAAGTTGAAATATCTTGGTCCCCTTCTTTTCCAAATAAAAAGGCAAGACTTCCTGTATAAACGTCCATATCGATTAACAACACTTTTTTTGAAGAAGAAAGAGCGACTGCAAGAAAGCATGTTAAAATGCTTTTCCCAGTTCCACCTTTACTTCCACAAATTGTTATAACTTTTCCCTTTTCTTCTTTCATAGAATCCCTACTTTTCTAGCTTTTCTTTCACGTTCACTTTATATTCTTTTATTCCTAATATATTTCCAAAAATACTTTTCACTTTCTTTTGAAGAACCACCACAATCGTTTCTTTATTTTCTTGGTAAGAAAGAAGACGAATCATAGAATCATTTTCTAAAAGTTCTTGTTCAAAAGCCTCTTTTTTCTTTACACCAATGGATGAAGCTAAACTTTTCATATGATTTTGCGTATAGTAAATTTCACCTTGATCGACAAGATATGCAAAAAGCACAAACAAAAGTGGCAATAACAAAACAAATACAACCAAAGTTTGCCCTTTATGATTCATAAGGTACCACTCGCTTTACTTTGATAACATAAGGCGTTTTCAAAACCAGATTCAACCCAGGCGTCAAAAAAGAAACTTCTTCTTGTAATTCCAGGATAGCTTTTTGTTTGGAATATGTAATCGCAAGGGTTAAATCTTCTTGTTCTTCTTTTAATATTCCAACAATTTCTTCCTTGGTTTTTCCTTTACGAAAAAGCGAAATGGCATCCACTGCTTTTGTCTCTAATCGATTTTGAAAAGAAAAAACTCTAGCAAAGTCAATCATAATGAAAAGAAGAAACAACAAAACGGGAAGTATGAGTACAAACTCAACCAAAGCCTGTCCTTTCCTTTTCATCATGCTTATCACCCCTATTATCCCTTTTAGTATAGCAAATATTTTCTTTCCTTTCAAGATAGGAAAAAAAAGATTCTAGAGTTCGCGCACCCGTAATTTTCCATGATAATGGGATTTACTATCAACAACAAATGTACTGTTGACAGGCCAAATACGAATGGTATACTCCTCCTTCTCATTGGCATTTAATGTATCTGTTCTAAGAATTTGGTTTTCATAATCACTCAGTAAAACAGCATCCGCCACTTGACTATCTTTACGAACACTCAGTTTCAAAAGCTCTTTTGGAATCATGCTTTCACAGTTGCAAGACTTTATCTTTTCTAAATCATCTAATAGTTCAATCTTATACGATACTTTATGGTTGGTTGCATTTCGAACTGTGAAGGTATATGCTGGCTGAGAAAGACCAACAGAATCTGATACAGGATGAAATTGAGAAAGCGTAATAGAGGATCCTTCTTTTTCATGAAAGGTGACTTCTAAACTTGGAGAACTTATCTTTTTATCTCTTTCTTCTTGAAACATTTGATAAATCAAATACGTAGATAATAGCGCAAAGCAAAGTAAAAATGTAATGATCATGGCACTTTTAATCATCTTTTTTCGTAACTGTTTTTTATAAAACATATCGATACACCTCTTTTTTATTCTACGATAAAAAAGGGGAAGAAGTAAACGGAAATCGATCTTTTCTTTCCAATTTACAACCTTATTCGATTTGTTCTTTCGAAATATTTAAAAGAATGCCAACTGAAATCATACTGATTAAAAGAGAACTTCCTCCATAACTTAAAAATGGAAGGGTCACGCCCGTAACAGGAATAAGGCCGACGACAACCATCAGATTAAGAAGAGCTTGAAAAATCATTTGAAAAACAAAACCAAAGGCCAAATACTTGGAGAATAAATTGTTCGCATGAAGGGCAATCTTAATACCACGATATAAAACAAAAGCGAATAAAGAACAGACAATAAGAACGCCTAAAACCCCAAACTCTTCACTGATAATCGAAAAGATAAAATCTGTCTGCGGTTCTGGTAAATAGAAGTGTTTCTGTCTTGATTTTAAAAAGCCCATTCCAAGTAGACCGCCTGGACCTATCGCATAAAGGGATTGAATCATTTGAAATCCTGTTCCCAAAGGGTCTTTCCAGGGATCTAGAAATGAGGTAATTCGGTCCATTCGGTAAGGTGCGATTAGAATTAAAACAACAACCCCTAAAACACCAAGAACCCCTGCAATATAGAAAAACTTCATATCAATTCCTGCAATAAAAAGAAGGGCAATAATACTCATCAACAGCACGATTCCTGTCCCAAGATCAGGCTGCAGCATAATGAGTCCAAAGCAAAGAAGGGCCACCAAAAGAATGGGAAAAACTCCCTTTTTATAGCTTTTCAGGGAATGATTCGCACCACTTAAGTACTTACTTGTAAAAAGAATGAGTGCAAGTTTGGCAAATTCACTTGGTTGTACTCCAAATGATCCAATTCCAAACCAACTTCTACTTCCGTTTCGAACACTACCAATTCCAGGAATTAAGACAAGGATTAAAAGAAGAAAACAAAGGCCTAAGATTAGATTCGATTTTTTATAAAGAATGTGATAATCCATCTTGAAAAGTAAAACAAGAAGAAAAAGACCCACAAGGACAAAAAGTGCTTGTTGTTTGACATAATGAAACGAATCTTGAAACTTGTATTCTGCCCAAATGCTAGAAGAAGAGTAAATCATTACAAGTCCAAAGCCAATTAAGATAAGAACAGCAATTAAAAGTGGAATATCAAACTTTTTCTTCATCCTATTCACCCTACTTTACTATATAAAAAAAGAAAGGATTTTATTCCTTTCTAAAGCCAAACTCCAAAGAGAATGCCTGCCATAGCAAGAATGAGTCCAAAAACCCAAAACAGTTTTACGATGTCTCGTTCTTTCCAACCTAGTTTTTCAAAGTGATGATGTAGGGGTGTCATCAAAAAGAGTTTATGATGAAAAACACGTAACCAAAACACTTGTAAAATGACTGAAAGCGTTTCTACAACAAAGACACCTGCGACGACCAAAAGGGTAAGTTCTCGATGAGTTAATATGGCAATACTTGCCATCACGCCTCCTAAGGCAAGACTTCCCGTATCTCCCATAAAAATACGGGCTGGATGTGTATTAAAGACTAAGAAACCAATTAAAGAGCCCACAAGAATCATAGAAAAGACACCTAAATCTTCAAAGCCAACCATGAAAGAAATTAAACTGAACGCGACAAAGGCAATCGCAGAAAGACCCCCAGCCAGTCCATCTAGTCCATCCGTTAAATTGACCGCATTGGATGCACCCACCAGTAAAAATAAAATGAAAATTCCATAGAGCCATCCCATTTCAAGATCAATATGAAGGGTTCCAACGACCCAAGATGTTTGCCCTCCATTTTTCATATAGATATAGAAAAAGATGGTGGAGACGACAATTTGAAAGAAAAGTTTCTGGTAGGTCGTAAGACCTTCGTTATCGTGCCGCTTGAGCGACAAGAAATCATCTAGAAAACCAATGCTTGCGAAACTCACAAAGACCAATAACACAATCAACAAATTATCGGTATATGGAATTTTTCCGGTCATTAATAAAAGAAGTGTAATCACGACAGTTGGTAGAATAAAGATAATGCCACCCATAGTAGGTGTTCCTTCTTTTTTTCGGTGATTTTCTCCTACGAAGATACTAATTCTCTGTCCTACTTTCATCTTTTTTAAAAGGGGAACTAAGAAAAGACCTAGCACACAAGAAGATAAAAAACCAATCATAACTGCAAAAATTGCTTTGGTAAGTAATAACATGTATTCATCCCCATTTCCTTGTTATAGTATATCATAAAGCTATCCACAATACAGTAAATTTGACATGGTTGACAAGACTTGACAACTCAGTCACCTAACAACAACTTCACCGTTGCCCCTTCTTCAATTCGCTCATCACTTTCTGGAGATTGAGCAATGACTTTCTCCCCACTTCCAGAATATTCCACTTCAAACTTTTCCAAAAGTTCAGTGGCTTCTTTTTTGGTTTTACCAATGACATTAGGAACATTATAGTACACTTTATCACTCCAGATATAATCTTTTTCAAGTCCCCCTTCTTGTTTGGGAATTTTTAAAGCATCAATAATGTCTAGAAGGATTCTTCTTGCGATTGGCGTTGTGGTGTAGCTCGATAAAAGGGCTGTTTTTTTTGGATTATCAATCGCAATATAAAGGACTGCCTCTGGGTTGTTTGATGGAACAATTCCCACAAAAGACATGATGTAGTTATTGACAAGGTAAGCACCATTTACTGCTTTTTGGGCAGTTCCTGTTTTACCACCAATCCGGTAACCATCAATATAGGCAGCTTTTCCTCCCCCAAGTGCAACGACACTTTCAAGTGCCATTCGCATCGTTTTGGATGTTTCCTTGCTGATGGTTTTTCGAATGACTTTCTTTTTGTTTTGCAAAAGAACACTTCCTGTTTCTGGTTCTTCAATGGCCTTTACGACATAAGGGGTTAAAAGTTCTCCACCATTTAAAACAGCAGAAATGGCACGCACTTGTTGGATCGGCGTCACTGAAATTCCTTGCCCAAACGCAGTAGTTGCAAGCTCTACATTACCAACCCTTGAAAGTGGGAAAATAATTCCTTCCCCTTCTCCATTCAAATCAATTCCCGTTTTTTCTCCAAATCCAAATAAATCAAGGTAAGAAAAGAGTTTTTCCTTCCCCAGCAGTTGCCCCATCTTGACAAATCCTGGGTTACAACTGTTTTGTAAGACCTGTAAAAATGTCTGGGCTCCATGACCCCCTGCTTTCCAACATTTGATTCTAGCATTTTCAACCTGCACACTTCCTCCATCATAGAAAGTATCCTTTTCAAGATCAATTAACTTCTCCTCTACAACAGCACTTGTCGTAATAATTTTTTGGGTAGACCCTGGTTCATAGCTTGCCCAAATGGGAAGATTTCTCGATAAAACAGAAGTATCATAGTCTTGGTAATGGTTGGGATCAAAATCAGGACGGGATGCCATTCCTAAGATTTCTCCGTTTTTTGGATTCATGACAATGGCAAGCGCCATATCCGGATTAAACATATCGACCACATTGGAAAGTTCTCGTTCTAAAGATTGTTGAATGTTTATATCGATTGTAAGTTGTACATTCATACCGTTTTGTGGTTGCGTATAAATGTCTGATAGAGCCAGTTTATTTCCTTTGGCATCTGAAAAATACTGAATTGCACCTTGTTTTCCGGTTAGATATTTATCATACTGAAGCTCAAGTCCAGAAAGACCTTGATTATCAATTCCAACATAACCAAGTGTATGGGATAATAAATTTCCATACGGGTAATATCGTTTTGCTTCCTTAACGAGATAGACACCATCAAAGTGTAGCGCTTCTATTTTATCTGCGATTTCATAAGAAAGTCTTCTTCCTTCTGGGTGGACTCTTTCAATGGATGTTTTTTTATAGACATGTTTCTTCATTTCTTCAACACTGACACCTAAAATTTCTGCGAGCTTTTCACTGACTTCCTTTTTCTTAGTAATTTGATTGGGAATTAACACAAGAGAAGTTGTGGTCAAATTATCTGCCAAAACAACACCGTTTCTATCTAAGATTAACCCTCTTGCAGCTTCAATGGGAAGATTCCTACTCCAAAGGTCTTCTGCCAAATCAGATAATTTCTTATAATCAAACACTTGCACATAAAAGACTCGCCCTACAACAAGCACAAAGCAAAAAAGAAATAAAAGTAGTACAATTTTCATTCTCGTATCTATTTTCTTAGTAAACATAACCTCTCTCCTTCTTTCTCCACCTTATGCAGAAAAGTTTGTCGAATAGAAGGAAAAAATGCAAGTCAAATCAACAAAGAAAAAGAGATTTGAGTTCCGGTAAAATTTTATAGAATTATTGAAATAGCAATAAAAAAAAGTTATGGATACTAAACAATTTGTCTTTATTGCATTCTATTGATATTTATTGACTAATTTTGCAACTGTTGTAAAAAAAATACCGAAACTCAAAAAAAGAGATGGTTGTCAAAAGTGCGTTTTTATGTTATGATGAATACGTCAAGGATACCTTGCATAAAATAAAAAGGAACATTCAATATTGCTGTGTTGAGTGTTGCCATTAAATAGGGCCACCTAATTCAAAGCAATTGCTGAGTTAGGTGGATTTCTTTTATATTAAAACTATCAATAGTAAAAATAATAAAAGGAAGATGATGATAATCAAAGATAGGATTAAAAAATCTTTCTTGTACATTTTCCAGCCTCCCTTCTTTTAAAGAAGTTTGGCTCCACCCAACTTATTCAATGTTCCTAGCAAAATCATAGCAAACAATTGTTCTTTTGACAACCGTTAAATTTTAATTTTTCATGTATCTATTTCTACAAGCATTTCCTTTAAATTCATTGAAATCAAATCCCGTCGTTAAAAATTTAAGATTGCAAACAACTAGGCTTCATAGACTAGTTGTTTTGTTAATTTATAAGGATTTCTTAGAAATGAAAAGTCTCTTTCATTAACACATTAGGTTTCTTGTCAATAAACAGAAATTACTAGTGCCATAAAAATTGATTGTTAAATAACAATTTTGCGTTCTTGTTTTTACCTTTTTCTATGAATCATTCCAAAGTTTTTCTAAAATAATTTTGTCCATTTCCTTGAACAATAATTTTTGCATCTTGTCAAAAACATCAAATGAAATCACTTTTTCTTCATACAAATTTTTGTTCAAGCATATTCTTAAATTTAAAAATTGGTATGCTTTTGGTAACTTTTTCGTATTTATATATGCATCTTTCGTTGTTATCAAAATTTTCCTTCTCTCATTTAAAAATATTAAGTTACAAAAAAGAACTCAAATTGAGTTCCAAAAATTCAAAGAAAGATACTTTTTTCTCACATAAAAGCACTTTTTTATTTATGATTGTTCTTTAATTTTTTACGGATGATAGCAATATCTAATATAGAATTATCTTGAAGGGGTATAATTCTTGTCTTATTCTTATTTAAAAAAGCACCATGATGTTCTATATTAAAACATTCTTTGTCAGTCTTAAGTTTATACTGAATGGAAATGTCTTGATCAAATACATAATTGTTGTCATTATTACTTTTTCCATAATCACTATCACTTTGTGTATAACTACCTTCTAACATGTTTTCTA
This sequence comes from uncultured Bacilli bacterium, assembly GCA_947627225.1. GTDB lineage: Bacteria > Bacillota_I > Bacilli_A > RF39 > UBA660 > CANQVB01. The sequence goes on along the minus strand of CANQVB010000039.1, from coordinate 512 downwards.
AAAGGATGGGTCTATCACAGGAAAGAACATCGATTTCATTTTTGGAATCCGCATCATTTTTAATGGGTTCTTGTTTTAAATCAACATCCAGTCTTTTGATATTTAATAGGGAATAAATGTTTTCAAGTTGTTCATCATTAAGAAACTGTGATAATGCAATTGCTATACATTTATCTATATCGGTCTTTCCATTTAATACCATCAATCTAACTGGAATATTGCTTTTATAAAAAACAATGGCATGATGCTTATTTCTAATGTTTAAATCATCTTGGTTACTGGTTATTATGCAATTACAATTTTTAACTACTTTATAAGAATCAAACGGAATGTTTTCATCTTCAAATCCATCTACAAAAGCTCCATTGAAACATGCAATATAATTATCATTTTGTTCTGTCCATAAGTCTATTGTTTTTATTGTATTCAACGATATCATCTCCTCGTATAATAGTTTTTGTAAGAGATAAATTGTATATATTTTCTTACATTAACTATTTTATTTTTATTCT
>CANQVB010000038.1 GCA_947627225.1 uncultured Bacilli bacterium | reverse complement strand
AAATAGAATAAAAATAAAATAGTTAATGTAAGAAAATATATACAATTTATCTCTTACAAAAACTATTATACGAGGAGGTGTAAAAGTGAAAGTGGTTCATGAATTAGAACCTTTTGTAGAAAAGGATTCTAAAATTTTAATCTTAGGAAGTATTCCCAGTGTAAAATCAAGGGAAGAGGGCTTTTATTATATGCATCCACAGAATCGTTTTTGGAAGGTGCTATCCTTAGTGTATCAAGAGGTGCTACCTCAAACTATCCAAGATAAGAAAGCTTTTTTAAAACGACATCAGATTGCACTTTATGATGTGCTTTCTTCTTGTGAAATAGAAGGTTCTAAAGATGAGACCATTCGAAATGAAAAGCCTAATAAATTGCGTCCACTCCTTCAAAAAAGTGAAATTGCAAGGGTGTATACAACAGGAAGGAAAGCCTATCAATTCTATCAGAAATATAGCGAGAAGGAACTTGATTTAAAAGCAATTCCACTTCCATCGACTTCTCCTTTAAATGCCAAAATGACATTACAATCGTTACAACAAGCCTACCAAGTTCTTTTAAAAAGCGAACTGTCTACGTTGGTAGAACCTTTACTTGCGTGGTACCAAAAAGAAAAAAGACATCTTCCATGGCGAAACACAAACGATCCTTATTCGATTTGGATTTCTGAAATTATGTTACAACAGACAAGGGTAGAAGCAGTAAAACGTTATTATGAACGATTCTTAAAGGAACTTCCTACCATCGCATCTCTTGCTATGGTGGAAGAAGATAGGCTCTTGAAACTTTGGGAAGGCCTCGGTTACTATAGTCGCGCTAGAAATTTACAAAAAGCAGCACAAATTCTTGTTGAAAAATATGAAGGAATGTTTCCTAAAGACTACGAAGCAGTAAGGAGTCTTCCTGGTGTTGGAAACTATACTGCAGGTGCGATCTTGTCTATTGCGTTTTCGATGCCATATCCTGCGGTAGATGGCAATGTTTTTAGGGTGCTCAGTCGTTTTTTAAATGTGGATGAAGATATTACAAAACCACTTACAAGACTTAAGATGGAAAATCGTATCAAAGAAGTACTGACACCTTTTAATGCCAAAGCTTTAAACCAGGCTTTGATGGAACTTGGTGCCTTAATTTGTCTTCCTAAGGAAAAGGCGAAATGTTCTCTTTGTCCTTTACAAGCACTTTGTAAGGCACACCAAGAAAACACCGTTTCCATCCTTCCTATAAAACCCAAGAAAAAAGAAGTTCCCATACTTCAAAAAACCATCCTTTTGCTTGTCTTTGATGATACGTATGCACTTTTAAAGCGACCTAGCAAAGGCCTTCTTGCAGGACTTTACCAATTTCCAGAATTAGAAGGAATGCTTTCAAGAAAAGAAGTGCTTATAAAGGTAAGAGAACAAGGCTTACAACCGCTTTATATCGAAGAGATGCCTTTACAAAAGCATGTTTTTACCCATCAAATTTGGGAAATGAAAGGCTACAGCATACGTGTTACAGAAAAAAATGATTCTTATCTTTGGGTTTCTAAAGAAGAACTTTCTTCTTATTCGATTCCAACGGCATACTCTTATTATAGTCCGTTAGAAAGAAAAAATTAGCCTTATCCGGCTAATTCTTGATAGATTTCTGGTTTAAAAATGTGTTCTTGATCTTCAATTTCTTTGAGTTCACTGGTTGTAATCAAAAAGAAATTATATTCTAGGATGTCTTGTCCATCTGTTGTAATGGGATCATCCCAAGTCAAATCTAAATGATACCATGCATGATTTAATTCCACAGCATTCCATACATGATTTTCAGAAGAAATTTTGTAATTTTTTAAGCCTAAGTCTTCTAGGAAAAGTGCCATACTATCCGTATATCCACCACAAAGAGCCTTTTGTTCTAAAAGCGCTCCATAAGCGGTATCCGATTGATACTGGATGATGTTGGAATCACTTCGATCTTGGTCGTATTGGGTATGGTTAATAATATAGTTATGGGCGGCTTGAATTTTATCTTGTGTGCTCATAGAAACATTCCAAATTTCTTGCTCGATTTCATCTTTTTTCTTTACAATTTCTTCTATCATAGAATCTGTATAGACATGATCAATGCGAAGGGTTATCTTTCCGTATTGATCATATTCTGTTTCAATGTGTTTAAAACCATTAAAGGGATGCACAAAATTATTAATGTGGGAAAGTGTGACTTGATCATTCGCAAGATCGATAACATCCTGAACACAAGATTCATAACTTTTTGGACAATAAAAATGGAAGGTGTCTTTTCCAGCATTGATGATGGTGTAATAAATAGAAAGCAAGTCTTCTTTTTTTGTTGGAGTAAATGAAGTCACCCGTTTTACGTATTGAAAATCTTGTTCACGATAATAGGGATTGACTGACCCAAGACTTACTTCGTATGTTTCTGGATTAAAAATATCTCTATAAATTTGATACAGTTGATATCTAAAAACATAACAAACGCCAAAAAGGCAAACCAGCAATATAGAAAAGACGTATTTCTTCATGATACTCACCACTTTTATTATAAACAAATTCTACTTAAATTCCAAGATATGCTTAAAAAGATAAGATAAGTTGACACAAAAAAAGTAGATGTTTTACTGTTCTACTTTTTCTACTTGATTTTTTAATTTGGTAAGTCTTGATTTTAGTCTAGCAGCTTTATTTTTGTGCACTAAGCCACTTTTCATTGCCTTGTCAATTCTTTGTGTTGCGATATTTAATTTATTTTGAGTCTCTTCTTTGTTTCCAGCTTTGGCGCTTTTTTCCACATTTTTAATGGCAGTTCTCATGCTAGAAGTGATTTGTGTATTCACTTTTTCTTTTTTGGCATTGCTACGAACTCTTTTCTTGGCACTTTTAATATTTGGCATGTTTTCTCACCTCACTTTTTATAAACATATCCATAATACCAAAACTTTTCTAAAAAAGCAAATAAAATATGGAAAAATGTAGAAAATAAAAAGGAGGTGATACGGATGCATTCCATGAATTTATCACAAATCCATATGCATACAGACTTAATTGTTGATGTAGTAGAACAGGATTCGAAAACATACCAAGAAGAAAAACAACATTTTAGAGGTGGTGAAGTTCGCAGGATGCATCTTACGAAAGAAGATGCGCTAGCGCTTGGAAAAAAAGAAGGATTTTATACGACCCTTTCTTTTCAAGATGTGACAGATTCGAAAGCGCAAGAGGAAATTATGCAAGTGTTAGAGGAGGAAATCAGTCTATTCCTTACGCGATTTTCTCTTCCAGAAAAAGCATCTTGTCTATTGTTTGGACTTGGAAACAAAGACAGTACTCCAGATGCTTTAGGTCCCCTTGCTTGTCAAAAGGTGACGGTTACAAGACATCTTTTTGAAATGGGTTTAGATGTCGATTCTTCCTATCGACCGCTTGCATCTATCTCTCCTGGTGTCATGGCACAAACAGGGATTGAAACACAGGATTATCTAGTCAGTCTTCTTGAAAAAGTGAAACCTGATTTTGTGGTGGTGGTGGATGCGCTTGCTTCTAATTCGCTAGATCGTTTGATGAAGACGATTCAACTTACCGATACAGGGATTCATCCTGGCAGTGGAATTGGAAACAACCGGAAAGAAATTTCCAAAGAAACACTGGGTATTCCTGTTCTTGCACTTGGCGTTCCTACTGTCGTGGATGCGGCAACCATTGTTCAAAACACGCTTTTTTATTTAAATAAAAAATTATCCTACCAAAAGGAAAAAGGGAATCTTCCTCAAAATAAATTTCTAACTGGTCATGAAAATACATTTCAAAAGCAGGAAGATACGTTAACAAAAGAGGAGAAAAAACAGCTCTTAGGAGAAGTGGGCCTTTTAAACGAAGAAGAGCAAATTGCTCTTTTTGAAGAAGTGTTGACACCACTTGGTTATAATTTAATGGTCACTTCTACCGAAGTCGATTTCTTAATCGAAAATTTAGCGAAGATTATTGGAAATTCTTTAGAAAAAACATTGCATCAAAAAAAGAGTTAGTCCTTCCTTCCTTCGACAGAATTTTGCTGTTGTTTCTGCTAGAATGTAGACGAAGGTGGGATGTTTATGAAGAAACGTTTTATCACGAAAAAAAGAAGAACACATAAGAAGAGAATCGTGTTCTTTTTCTTGGCATTTTTTCTTCTGTTTGGCTATTTTTCAAGTAGGATGGTTTCTAAAGTTTCTTTAAAAGGAAGTCACGAAGAACTCTTATCTATATTGCTTTCTCATGGGAATCGTTTTATGAAAGATACCTCAAAGAAAGAAAAAAATCTTCTAACCAAGACAGTTTCTTATCTTTTACAGGTGGATTTAAAAAAACCGAGTACTCTTCTTGCAACCAATTATCAAAGTGTTTGGAAAGATGCAGATATTAAAGAACCAGAGCAGATTGATAAAAAGGTAGAAGCGAAGGAAAAGCTACAAAATAAGGATCCGCAAATCTATATTTATAATACCCATCAAAAAGAAGAGTACAAGCCAAGTTCTTTTCTAGAGTACAGTGTCTCTCCCAATGTGATGCTTGCAAGCTATATCTTAAAAGAACACTTTGATAAAAAAGGGTATCCTTCTTTGGTGGAGGAAAGAAGTGTGCAGGATGAAGTTTCGCGTCTTGGACAAAAATATTATTATAGTTATCGGGTGAGTCGCAGTTTTATGGAAGATGCGAAAATCAACAATCCCACACTTACTTATTTTATTGATGTTCATCGTGATTCTGTATCAAGAGAGATTACCTATTTAGAAAAGGATGGAAAAGGGTATGCGAAGATTTTGTTTATCGTTGGCTTAGAAAATCCCAATTATCAAGAAAATTATGCATTTACTAAAAAGATTTTTGATGTGATGGAAAGTAAAGTACCAGGAATTACGAGAACGATTTATGAAAAGCAAGGGGAGGGCGTTGATGGCGTTTATAACCAAGATTTTTCTCCATATACCATTCTTGTTGAAATTGGGGGAGAAGAAAATACTGTGGATGAAGTTTACAATACAACCCTTGTTCTTGCAGAAGCATATCTTGCGGTGATCTCATCATGAAAAAGAAGTGGGGAAAGCAACTGGCAAGGGTTGTTGTCTTTACCTTGTTCTTCTTATTCTTAGCACTTTATATGACACAAGCTTCGAACTATGATGAATATAATCGAGCCAAAGCAACTGCACTTACCAAGGAAGAAATTGCTTTGTTTGAAAAAGATTTGAAAGAGGGAAAGGAAATCAATCCAGAGCAGTATTTAAAACGAAAAGAAAAAGATTATAATAATAAACTGAGCCAAATGGGACTTGGACTTTCTAACGAAATTGGGAAGCTTTTTGCCAAAGGGATGAACGCTTTCTTCAAAGCCTTAGAAGATATGGCAAAAACAGCTTCTTAAAAAAGGTTGACGCTTTCGATATAAATTTTGTTAAAAGAACCCATAAAAATGGTATACTTAATAGGAAAGAAGGATTGAAAATGATAGATTTAAAAGGAAAAGTTGCCATTGTTACAGGGGGTACAAGAGGAATTGGATTCGAGATTGTTCGTACGTTTGCTATCCAACATGCACAGGTTATTTTATTGGGTTCAAAAGAAGAAACGGTCTTAAAAGCTGTGAAAAAATTACAGGGTGATGGAATCCAAGTAGAAGGGTACTATCCCAACTTAAATTCTTATGAAGAGATTTGTTCATTGGTTCAAAAAATTCATGCGCAATATGGACATATTGATATTTTAGTCAATAATGCGGGCATCTCTTCTCATAGTAAAATAGAAGATACGACAAGTGAAGAATTTGAAAAAATTATGGACTTAAATGTAAGAGCCATGTTTTATATGACGAAAGCTGTCGTTTCCTATATGAAAGAACAAAAGCAAGGTGTTATTTTAAATACCAGCTCTATGGTGAGCTTTTATGGACAACCATCCGGTGTAGGATACCCTGCGAGCAAATTTGCAGTAAACGGTCTTACCAAGTCTTTAGCCCGTGAACTTGCGCCTTTTCAGATACGGGTGAATGCAGTCGCACCTGGCATTATAGAAACAGAAATGTTTTCCCAATTGCCAAAAGAAATGCGGGAACCACTTCTTCAAAAAATCCCACTTGGACGAGTTGGAAAACCCCAAGATGTTGCCAATGCCTTTTTGTTTTTAGCCAGTGATATGGCTTGTTATATTACGGGTATTGTGTTACCAGTAGATGGTGCGGCTTATAATTAAAACATGTTGTTTTGGTGAAATCAGAAAGCAAATCATCCTAGAACTTCGTGTTTACAAAAACAATCTTTTAAACATTTGCTTCATGTAATCCATGATTTCATCAAGAGAATAGGGAACTTCTTTGCGATAGTGTTTAATAATAAGATGCATACAGCCGTCGACAAAGAATGGAATATGAAATTCTAAATTTTGAATCTTTTTTGGTTTTAAAACATCATATAAGTTCTTTGCAATCATTTTACTAAAAGATTCTATAAAAAGAAGGGGATCTTTGCTGGATAACATCATCGTATAAATATCCTCATTTTCTTTTAAATAGTTTTTTACTTCGTCAAAATAAAGGTTCACATCCGAAAGAGTTTGGACCTTTTTCATGTTTTCTACAAAAATTGTAAGACTTTCTTCTTGAAATTCTTTGGCAATTTCATAGAGATTGTCATAATGTGTATAGAAGGCACTTCTTGTAATGTCTGCCTTTCTAACCAAATCTGTTACCGTCAATTTGTTCAAACTTTTCTTCTCAGAAAGAAGCTCTGCGAAAGCATGACGAATTTTTTCTTTGGTCTTTATGGAAGAGGAATTTACTCCTTTTACTTTCATTTTTCTCAACTCCAATCTAGAAGAAAGTATATCATAGTTTTGATAAAAATAAAAGATTTGTAAAAATTTTGACACAAACCATATTTTTGATATTTACGAACGAATGGAATGGTGCTATAGTATTTTTCTGCTTGAAAGGAAGGGAAAAACATGAGAAAAATAACAGATTTTATTGTACGAGGAAGGTATTTCTTTTTAGCACTTTTTATTCTTCTAGCAGGTGTTGGTCTTTTTCTATCAACCAAAGTAGTCATCAATGAAGATATTATGAAATATCTGCCTACACATTCTGAGACAAAAATCGGAAAAGACATTATGGAAAAAGAGTTTGAAGAACAGGACTCTTCTATCCTCAATGTAATGTTTGAAGGTCTTTCTAAGAAGGAAAAGAAAAAGACCTTGAAACAATTAGAAAAGATAAAGGGTGTAGCTTCAGTTTCCTATCAAAATACGAAGGAATATAACAAGGGAAAATATACGTTATATGTTTTAAATGTCAGCGATTATGCCACTTCTAAAACAGCAACAAACGTTTATCAATTTGTAAATCAACACCTGAAACCAGTGGGAATGAGTGGTTCTATATATGATGAAAATAAGCCTATTTTACAACTGGATGTAGTGGTGCTTGCGATTTCCTGTGCAATGGTGATTTTAATTCTTTTGAGTGATTCGTATCTCGAACCATGGCTTTATTTAATTTCAATTGGGATTGCCATTTTCATAAACAAAGGAAGCAACATCATGTTTGAAAGTGTTTCTTCCATTACCAATTCGATTGTAGCGATTTTACAACTGGCGCTTTCTATGGATTATTCCATTATGCTATCGAATCGGTATAAGCAAGAAAAAGAAAGGCATGCAAGTAAGATTGAAGCCATGAAGGAAGCTTTATATCAGTCCTTTAAAGCCATCTCAAGTAGTTCAGTAACCACCATTGTGGGACTGCTTGCCCTTGTCTTTATGAGTTTTACCATCGGAAAAGATTTAGGTTTTGTTCTTGCGAAAGGGGTTTTGTTGAGTTTAGCGAGTATTTTCTTCTGTTTGCCAGCACTTCTTCTTATCTTTGATAAGTTAATTGCCAAAACGAAGAAGAAAGCTCCTCATTTTGATTTGACGAAACTTGGGAATTTCATTTATAAAACAAGATGGGTACAAGCAATTCTTTTGGCTTTTCTCTTTGCTTTTGCTTACTTTTTAAAGGGAAATGTAGGAATTCTTTATACAGGTTCTGAACAAGATAAAGTTGGAAAAGTTTTTCCAGCAACAAATCAAATTGCTATAGTATATAACAATAAATATGAAGAATTAATAACAGATTATTGTAAAAAACTAGAAAAAGATAAAAAAATAGATCAAGTACTCTGTTATTCGAATACGATTCATGAAAAATTGGCCTACAACGACTTAAATCAAAAATTTAAAGATTTAGGGCAAGATACACAAATAGAGGAGTATCTCATTAAACTGATTTATTACAATTATTACAATCAAGATGCTAATAATAAAATGACATTCAATGAATTTATTTCCTTTATTAAATCAGACATTTATACAAATGATAATTTTCGTGATTCAATCGACCAAGATACGAAAGATAATTTAGATTTACTAGAAAACTTTACATCACCTTCTTTAATGCAGCAAAAAAGAAGTACACAAGAGATTGCGGCTATTTTAGGAATGGATGAAAAGGATGCCGAAAATATTTTGATTTATTATAATAGTATGCATGTTGAAACGGAAATGACGATGCAAGAGTTTGTTCATTTTATGCTTTATGATGTCGCAAATGACGAAGCGTATTCATCCAGTTTAGATGGAGCAACTCTTTCAAAATTAAAACAATTGCAGCAATTTGCGGATGTAAATCATATAAACAAAAAGATGGATGCAAGTGAACTTTCTAGTATTTTTGGAATCGACCAAAATTTAATTGAGCAATTATTCTTATTTTATAGAACAACTGTAGATAGCAATACCCAATTGACTCTCAATGAGTTTGCCAATTTTGCTTTAAAAATGGCGAGCGAAGATGCTTATAAAGAGATGTTTGATGGTGTGACCAAAAATAAATTGACATTGTTGAAAATGTTAAGTGACGATAGCATAATCACAAATCCTAAAGAAGTATCCGAAATGGAGGAAGTTCTTACTAGTTTGGGGTTATCTTTGAATCAGAATGATTTATTATCGTTATATATTTATGATACAGGTTCTTCTACGGATACATTATTGACTGTAGATGAAATAAAAACTATCGTTACCATGTTATCGCAAATAGAACCATATAATTCTTATGTTAATGCAGGGGAATTGCAACAGTTATTTTCTCAATTAGAACCCGCTAAAAGTTATAGCGCAAGTGAATTGTCTAGTTATGCTCCTCGATACCAGATGATTATCAGTATTATCTATGGATTTCAAGATTATCAAACAAACAAATTGAAACCAATTTCTATAAAAGAGTTAATAAATTTCTTATATAATAATCAATCCAATCCTTTAGTATCATCTAGTATCCCTCCGCTAAAGAACACACTAGAGTTAGCCTATCTTGTTGTTAATCATACAACAGTTAAGTATTCTTCTAATCAAATTAGTAATATCGTTCAAACAGATGCTACAAAAGTAAATCAAATCTTTGGAGTCTATGATTATAATCATGAAACAACTACAATGACACCATTAGAATTTGCAAATTTAATATGCAACAATAAAGACAATGCGTTATTAAAGGGCAAAATATCTAACGAAGAGATGCGTGAACTATCTTTGGTTCAAGAAGTAATGACATCCACATTGAATGGTACAAAATATACCTCTTCTCGCTTAAGTGCATTACTCAATATAGACAATAATACGATGAATTTACTATTCAGTTTATATCATTCTAAATCTATAAAATCAAATCAAGAAATCTCCTTATATAATTATGTCGACTTTATTGTTAAAGATGTCATGAATAACAAGGATTATTCAGAAAATTTTGATGCTTCCAAGAAAGAAAAATTAACAACGATTCATGCCATCATGAACCAATCTTTAAATCATGAAAAATATACCGCTACAGAAGCTTTTGCATCATTAAATATATTGAGTCATCATGTAGATAAATCTCTTGTAGATTTGGTCTATATGTACTATGGAAGTCGTAAGGAATATGATGATACATGGAAAATGACAATTGAAGAATTTATTCAATATTTAAATTCGGATATTTTAACGGATGCAAGATTTGATGATTTTATAAGTTCTTCGAAAAGGACCACAATTATAGATGCTAAAAAAACCGTCGATAAATCCAAAGCTTTAATCGTATCTGATCGCTATTCAAGAGTTGTATTAAATACAAAATATGCGGCAGAAAATGAGGATACTTATCAGTTTATTCATTCTATTCAAGATGAAATTGGGAACAAGGATGATATATATCTTGTTGGAAATTCTCCAATGGCTGTTGAGATGAGTAAGACGTTTGATGATGAATTAAATCGAATTACACTGCTTACCATGTTATTTATTTTTGTGGTTGTCGCCTTTACCTTTAAAGATTTGATCATTCCATTTGTTCTTGTGTTAATCATTCAAACTGCTGTTTATATCACTATGAGTGCCATTTCACTTACAGGTAGTTCTGTATATTTCATCTCGTTGTTGATTGTACAAGCGATTCTTATGGGTGCTACGATAGACTATGCGATTGTCTATACGTCGTATTATCGAGAAGCTAGACAGAAAGTGGGAATCAAAGAGGCTATTATACAAGCTTACAATGGTTCCATTCATACCATTCTTAGTTCTTCTTCTATCTTAATTATTGTAACTTTGATTGTTGCAAATTATGCATCTGCCATTGCAGCTAAAATCTGTGAAACCATTTCAGAAGGTACTTTTGCTGCTGCAATTCTCATCTTGTTCTTACTTCCTGGTGTCCTTGCAACGACAGATAAGTTGATTTGTAGAAAAGGCTATTATCAAGAAAAAAAGAAAGAAAAGTAGTAATGAAAATAAGATTCTTGTCAAAAGTATGGTTTCATGCTATGATGAATATGTCAAGGATACCTTGCATAAAATAAAAAAGAGGAACATTTGAGTCGCAAGTGAATGTCGCCTCTAAAAAATTAGGTTTGACACACAATTGTGCTAAAAGAGTGTCATACTTTTATTGCTATTACCAACAAGGTAAGGAGTAATAAAATGATAGCAATAAGATGAAGGACTTTTATAAAAAAAGTTCTTTTCTTCATTGTATCCCTCCTTTCTTTCAAAAAATTGGAGGCGACACTCAACAACAAATGTTCCTAAATAAATTATACGCAAAAACAAGCAAACTTTGAGGACTTACAATAATCAGTAAACCAAGAAAACAACATGGGAAATATTGACGATTGATACTTGTAGGATATTGTACTTTTTCTTAAGAAAAGAAAAAACTGTAAAAACAGAAAATTTTGTGTTATTCTTAGGTTGAAAAGCTTGAAAGAAGGAAAGTGCCATTATGATGCGAAAACGAATCATTCAAATTTGTATCCTTTGTTGTGTCCTCTTTGTAGGGGTACTATGTTTTCTTTACAAAGACCAGAAAGTTGCTGTTTTAGGTTATCACAATTTTTTATCGCATGAAGAGAAAAAAGCTTATCCTGATCCGATGATTTTAGAAGTAGAGACTTTTGAAAGACAATTGAAATACTTAAAAGAAAATGGCTATCATGCGCTTTCCCTAGATGAATTTTATTGCTGGATGCAAAAAAAGTGTAGCCTTCCAAGAAAGTCTGTTTTAATTACTATGGATGATGGGTATTTGTCTAATTATCAATATGCCTTTCCACTTCTTCAAAAATATAAAATGCGTGCTGTTGTTTTTGTGATTGGAAGTCGCATTGAAAAGGAAAGGAAAGCATGGACAGGCAATCCAGATGATTATCTTTCTTCTTTAGATATTGAAGAGAGTAAGAAAAAATATCCCAATATCGAGTTTGCATCTCACTCTTACGATTTACATCACCAAGAAGATATTACAAATAAAACATACCAAGCATTGTTAGAAGATATAGAACAACAACAGCAAATCATCCAAAGTGATTATTATGCTTATCCATATGGAAAAGTGAATCAAAAAATGGTCAGGGCATTAAAAGAAAAAGGATACAAGATGGCTTTTACATTTGGACCCAAAGAAAAACATAGAAAAGCAACCCAAGAGGATGATTTCTATCATATTCCAAGACTCAACATTTCAAATGATCTATCTTTCTTTAAATTTAAATTGCGTTTGTGGGCACCAGTTTGATAGGAAATTTGCTTGTAAAAAAGTCGTCTTTATGTTATGATGAATGTGTCAAGGATACCTTGCATAAACTAAAAAAGGGAATACTTAACAGCGCATGTTGAGTACTCGACAATGTATTGGTTTGCACTTAATCTTGTTCAGCTAGATTGAGTGCTTTTCTTTTACATCGTTTACTATATTACAAAAGTAAAAAGTAAGGCTCTTCGTAAAAAGATAATAAGAATAAGTGATAAAATTAAAAAATGTTTCTTAAACATACTATCAGCCACCTTCCTTTTAGAAGTTGGCAAGCACTCAACTAATAAATATCCCTATAGAAGAAAACATCTTTTGCATCAAGTCGCAATTTCTTAGAAACTATGCTATAATCAAAACAAAAGGTGATACCATGAAACAAGAAAATATAAGAGCTTTTTCTATCATTGCCCATATTGATCATGGGAAAAGTACACTTGCAGATCGAATTTTAGAAAAAACAGGGGCAGTTTCTAAGCGAGAAGCAAAAGAACAGCTTTTAGATTCTATGGATTTGGAGAGGGAGCGAGGCATCACCATTAAACTGAATGCTGTCGAATTATCTTATCATCACGAGAAAGATGACTATCTTCTTGCTTTGATTGATACACCAGGACATGTAGATTTTAGTTATGAAGTTTCAAGAAGTCTTG
>CANQVB010000037.1 GCA_947627225.1 uncultured Bacilli bacterium | reverse complement strand
TTGAAGGGATCGGTCTTGAAAACCGACAGGTCGTGCAAGCGGCGCAGGGGTTCGAATCCCTTTTCCTCCGCCATTTATATTTAGAGTGAGTAATACTTGCTAAATTATGTTACAGCGGGATAGAGCAGTTCGGTAGCTCGTTGGGCTCATAACCCAAAGGTCAGAGGTTCAAATCCTCTTCCCGCAACCAATATGGTTCCGTGGTGCAGCTGGTTAACACGTCTGCCTGTCACGCAGAAGATCGCGGGTTCGAGCCCCGTCGGAACCGCCATTTATATTGTTGGCTTCATAGCTCAGTCGGTAGAGCAGAGGACTGAAAATCCTTGTGTCGCTGGTTCAATTCCCGCTGGAGCCACCATTCAATTCGGAAAGTGGCTCAACTTGGTAGAGCACTTGGTTTGGGACCAAGCGGTTGCAGGTTCAAATCCTGTCTTTCCGACCATGATAAAAGAAAAAGACTCTTCAAAATAGGAGTCTTTTATTGTGTTACCTGCACCGCTAAGGTCCCTAGAGATACCTCTTTAATCAAGTGATTCCTTGCCACTTTGCGACACAAGATTTTCAAATAAATAAGGTAACTTATTAGGATATATCCGGAAAATTGTGCCATGGTCATAAATTTCTCCATAGCGATAGTTTCCCTTATAAACACCTACACTAAAGGTAACAAAAACGACACTCTTTTCAATAAGACTTAAAAAAGTTTCAAAACCTCTCAAACGATAAAGAATAGGTAAATCATATTTAAAATAAGTGCTCTGGTTTTCAATTTTTTTCTCTGCCTGTACATAGGCTAAGTAGGAAAGCTTTCGCATCAGTTTTTCTTCAAGCATCTTAAAGGACCATCGAACCTTAGAATCTACGAGTATTCCATTTGTATCATAAATATTTAAAGCGAGTTCTTCATTTTTCCTATCTAACACAAGCTGATATTGATAGCCGTTGGCTAAACGATTTCTCCTGCAACAGGATACATTTAGATAAAATGACTTAAATTCTGGATTATTTCTATCTTGTATCCCATATTCATTCACCAATCTCTTCACCTCAAAAAAAGTGTTATCTGGTGTTGCACGGAACAAAGAAAGAGGTCGGCTTTTATAGGAATTTTTCGTATGCGTTTTGATTTCAATTCCATAAAAGTCAGGCCATTCAAAATTTTCAGGCTCTTTTCCTAATAACAGTTCATAAGTGATACCGATTTGGGAAGTTCCTCTTCCTCTTGCTTCTAGCCATCCTTTTTTGGAAATGTCTGCAGCTTTTTCCATAAACATGTGAACCGCATCCATGTTTTCACCTCCACTTATATCATTGATAAAAACGTTCCTTTTTCTACACAAAATGTTCATCTTTTTAAAAATTTGTTATACTTAGCTTAAAGAGGTGTTCATATGAAAATTATTTCTTGGAATGTCGCAGGCTTTCGAGCTTGTCTAAAAAAAGGTTTTGCAGAATTTTTTGAAGAAGTGGATGCGGACGTTTTTTGTTTACAAGAAGTCAAGGCAGTTCGAAGTGAAATCCCATTTTATGCAAAGGGTTATCTTGATTTTTTAAATCCTGCAGAAAAGAAGGGTTATTCAGGAACTTTAATTTATACCAAGAAAGAGCCAATTCATGTTTCCTTTGGAATGGGCAAAGAAGAACATGACCACGAGGGTAGAATGATTACATTGGAGTTTCAAGATTTCTATTTAGTAAATGTGTATGTCCCAAATGTAAAACGTGATTTATCAAGGCTTTCTTATCGCATGAAGTGGGAAAACGATTTTAGAAAATATATCAAAAAATTAGAAGAAAAACATCCTGTACTTATCGGTGGTGATTTTAATGTAGCACACCAAGAAATTGATATTAAAAATGCAAAAGCAAATATAGGTAATGCTGGATTTACAATGGAAGAAAGAGAAAAATTCAGTCTGCTTTTAAAAAGTGGTCTGATTGATATTTATCGTGCCCAACATCCAGAAAAAACAGACGCTTATACTTGGTGGAGCTATATGCCGGGTGTAAGAGAAAAAAATATTGGTTGGCGAATTGACTATTTTCTTGCATCAGAAAGTATTTTTCCAAAAATTACCAATTCAGTTATTTATCAAGATGTGTTCGGAAGTGATCACTGCCCGATAGGAGTTGAACTGGATGCAGAATAAGAAAAGTGTTTTAATGGAAAATTTTTTGAATAATCTTTCTTCTTCAAAAACAGAGACAACAAGATTAAAAGAGGTTATAGAAAAGGAATATGCTAGATGCAAAACCATTTCAAACGTGCAAATGTGTAAGGTGTTTTCTTCCAAAATTTACCAAATTTTAAAAGAAAATGGCTTTGATGCCTATTTGTGTGACAGTTTAGATTATGGGGAAGGGAAAGTCCAAGAGGATGAGTATGCACATACATTTGTAATTGCAGTATGTAAAGAAGAAAGAAATGAAAAATTATTTTTGATAGACTTCACTTTTTCCCAGTTTGAAGAAAAGGAAAACAGCATTCTAAATCCTAAAATGCTTGTTTTTCCAGCCACAATTTTAAGAAAGGAAGAGGAAATGCTTGAAGTTGTTCAGAATCTAGAAGATGTAGGTTTTAGTGAAATTACTGTAGAAGGAATTCAAAAATATTTAGGTTCTTTAAATCAACTTAAATCTTATGCGCATTTAAATACAATTGAAGATATACTTTATCCAAATCGTAAAAGAAATAAAGAAACTCCACATAAGTAACTTTTCTCTGCTTCATAGTTACTCTTGAACCAGAAATAACAGACAAATTGCTTCTTTTGTTATTTTTAGTATACAAGAAAAACTTTTCGACACTTTCTCTTTTACATCTTTAGAAAAGCATGTTATACTAAAGAAGAATAAGAAGGTGGCGTCATGTTAGGAAAAATTGTAGAAATTATAGATAATCAAGTCCTAGTAGAACTTTCTATTGACATGGCAAATCAAGCTAATTTAATCAACATTCATACTGTTTTTGAAAATGGTCCTAAAAAGATTATAGGAGAAATTGTAAACACATCTAGAACTATGCTGAAGGCCAATATTGTTGGCGAAATAAAAAATGGTGTTTTTACCCCAGGATTTACAGAAAAACCTTCCTTCAAATCGATTGTCCGTATTATCAATATGGAAGAGTTAGAACTTGTTTTAGGTTCGCAAACTTTAACGAAGAATGAAACTTATTTTGGTATTTCCAATATTTATGAAAACTATAAGATTAATGTGAACACGAATGCTTTTTTCAGTAATCATTTTGCCATTTTAGGAAATAGTGGTGCTGGAAAATCTTTCACAGTAAGTCGCCTTTTCCAAAACATTTTTACAAGAAAAGATGCCCCAGTTGGTGCGAATATTTTTATGTTTGATGCTTATGGAGAATATACCAATGCTTTTAAAAATTTAAATCAAATGAATCCCAATATTTTTTATAAAACTTATACAACCAACACACACTATGCGGATACAGAAATTATTCAAATTCCACTCTGGTTACTTGATGTGGATGATATTGCATTGCTTTTAGATGTTACAACACCTAATCAACTTCCCATCATTGATAAGGCACTTCGCCTTGTTCCAATTTTAACAGGGACTACGGAGGAAGTGATTCGTGAAAAAAATAGCATCATTGCAACGGCTCTTTTAGATATTCTTTTAAGTGGAAAAGAATCTACCAAAATAAGAGATCAATTAATCGCAGTTCTGACCAAATTTAATACCCCAAGTTTAAATCTTGAAACGCAGATTGTACAACCAGGATATGTAAGAACATTTAAGCAATGTTTATATATTGATAAAATGGGGAAATTGCAAGAAATGGAACTTGTCGTTTCCTTTGTAAAAGAGTTTATTATTGAAGAGGATGAAGAGAAGAAGGAACTTCCAAAGACCAGCAAAGATGTTAAATTTTCACTACGCGACTTAGAAATGGCAATGGACTTTGCCCTAATTTCAGAAGGAATTTTAAAAAGTGATAAAGTTTATGAAACAGCAAATGTCTTGAGTGTACGGTTGCATTCCCTTGTAGAAAGCCCAGAGAATATTTATTTTGACTGTAAGGAATATATGAGTAAAAGTGCATACATTTCCAAATTGTTGACACACTACACTGGAAAAAAATGCCAAATTGTAAATTTTAATATCAATTATGTAGACGATAGAATGGCAAAAGTAATTACCAAGATTATTTCGAAGATTCTTTTCAGTTATGCAGTGGAAAATCCAAAACGTGGAAGTGTTCCCTTTCATATCGTAATTGAAGAAGCACATCGCTATGTTCAAAATGATCATGATGTGGATATTATTGGATACAACATCTTTGATCGGATTACAAAAGAAGGAAGAAAATATGGAGTTTTATTAGGCCTGATTACACAAAGACCTTGTGAACTTTCAGATACCGCAATTTCCCAGTGCTCTAACTTTATTATTTTGCGAATTTTGCATCCAAAGGATTTAGATTATATTCGTAATATGGTTCCTGATATTTCAAAGGAAGTGGTAGAACACTTAAAAAGTTTAAAACCAGGAAATTGTATTGCTTTTGGCCAAGCCTTTAAATTACCAATTTCCATGCATTTTGATAAACCAAATCCAGAGCCACTTTCAAATAATGTAGATATTACTGCAATTTGGTATCAATAAAACAAGGTTTTTTGCTTGTCGTCTTTTAGATTATGTGATAAAATGATTTCAGAATAGTTGGAGGGATAAAAATGGCATTAGATAAATTAAAAAAATTAATCAGTGGAGAAGAAGAACCAGAAGAAGAAATTAAAGAGGAGGAGTATTATAAAGTGTCAAGAGATGAATACAGTTATAACCAAGGTGTTGCTGGAAGTAAAATGATGTTATTAGAGCCTCGTGCTTATTCAGAAAGCCAGCAAATTGCTGATCATTTGAAAAATCGAAATGCGGTGGTTGTCAATTTAAAACGAGTAACACCTGATCAAGCGAAAAGAATTGTTGATTTTTTAAGCGGAACACTTTACGCAATTGGTGGTGATTTACAAAAATTAGGTGGAGGAATTTTCCTTTGCACACCGAATAATGTAGATGTAGAGGGTAAAATTAGTGATGATACTGCACCTGCGAAACCTTCAAAACCCAAGCGCACTGAAAAAGAGGACGAAGATTTTAATTGGTAACCTTTAACCTTAAGGGGTGATATGCATGGAAAAATTTAGCTATGAGACAAATGGTTATAATCGAGAAGAAGTCAATCAGTTTGTAAGACATGTCATTGAAGAAACAGAAGATATCATTAAGAAATGTGGAAATCAACAAAATGAAATCACCCGTCTTAAAGAAAAACTTGCATCTTATGAAACTTTGGAAGATACAATGAAAAAGACACTTCTAAATGCAGAAAAAGTAAGTGATAATGTAAAGCGTCTTGCACGAGAAGAAGCAGATTTTGTGATAGAAGATGCTAAACACAATGCATCTAGAATTGTCAATGAAGCACTTTTAAAAGCAGAAAAAATTGAGCAAGAAGCAGATTTATTAAAAAGGAATATACAAATATTTAAGCGAAAATTCAAAATTATTGTGGAACAACAAGAAGCAATTGTGGAAGAAATTGAAACACTGGAATTAGAAGAGTAGTTTCTTTTTTTGCGGAAAGGATTAGTTCATGAAACACGTAAAACCACTTTCTCTTTTTCTTTTGATTTCGTCAATTGCAAGAGGGATGTTAGAGTTATTTAATACAATACTTTTATATCAAAAAGGTTATACTATCTCACAAATTTTTCTTTATCTTATTCTTTTTTATAGTTGTTCTTTTTTTGTTTCTCCATTGACCGTTTTTTTGGGAAGAAAGGTAGGCTATAAAAAAATATTAGTGGGTAGTATTTTTTTCTTTTGTGCCTCCTATTTATACTTATCTTCTCCAATCCATACATTCTCAGAATTGTTTCTTTTCGCTTTGTTGTACGGAACTGCAATTTTTAGTTATTGGATTATTAGGCATCATTTTGAAATGGCAGAGTTTAAAAATGAAAAAGTAGGGGAAAAGACTGGTATTTTTTTGATTTTTTCGCAAGTAGCAACCCTTTTTTCAGGAATTTTTTCGGCATTTATATTAGACCATTTTTCTCTTTTTACCATGGTGATAATTACAGGCGTTCTTTTTATTTCTAGTATTATTCCTCTTTTCTTTGTAGAAGAACCAGAAGATGTGAAAGGTCCTATAAAAATACAGGATTATCTATTTCATATTCCTCCACCCACAATCTTTCATCTCGCCTTAAAAGAAGGAAAGACAGGTTTATCAGACCTTTTTTCACTTTATCTTTTTCTCTATGTTAATGATACCTATGGATTTGTTGGAGGTGCTAATTTTCTAATTGGTTTTGCCAGTATCTTATTCACCTATATTTTTTCAAAAAAAGTAGATAAAAAGCGCGAGGAATATTTAGTCGTCAGTGTAATTTTATTATGTATTATCTATCTTGGAAAGTTGAACATCACTTCGGCAGGTATTTTAACAATTATTTTATTAGGAGAAGGATTGGTCAAACAGTTTTATGCATTGGTAGGGGACAGTAATTATTATTTACTAAGTACAAAGTTCAATAAAGATACTTATATATTAGGACAAGAAATTTTGTATGCATTTTCTAGGGTGCTTCTCTTTTCATTTGGTCTTCTTTTGCCCAATTTAAAAAAGTTCATTTATTTTTGTATAGGTTTATTGGTATTAAGTGGTTTTGTTCCATTTCTCCTTCCACCGAATAAAAAAAGACAGGTTCTGAAAAAAAAGAATACTCGCAACTATAATTCATATAACTTGTCAGTAAAATTATTTAAAAGGGTAGGGGCATTCTCTTATACGAAATTGATATTTGGTTTCTAATCAAAGTTTGCTATCCTTTTTATTTTAATATTATAAGAAGTAAACACAAATAAAAAAATCATGCAAATCACATATTTATATAGTACAATAAGAATAGGTGATGGAAATGAAAAAGAATGGATTTACTTTAGTAGAATTGCTGGCAGTTATTTTAATTATGGGTCTTCTTTTACTGGCTATTGTTCCTTCTATGAACAGGCTTCAAAATCAAAACAAAAATAAGGAATATGAAGTGTATGCTAAAAGTGCGATTAGTGCTTCCAAACTTTACGTAGAAGATAAAAGAGAAGGACTTACAAGTTATGCTTCTTGGAAAGGTTGTGTTTCCATTTCTTACCAAAAGTTATTGGATGCAGGTCTTATAAAACCGTTTAGTAATAAGCGCTACAACTGCACGGATTTAGAGGTTCGTGTTTATAAAGGTACGACAAATACCATGAAATTTCGTTCTCGTTTAAGGTGTCTTGATACCCAAAATGGTAACAAAGTAGTTTATGATGTATCCAACTTAGAAGCAGGTGGTTGCTATGCCTATGAAAACACCTAAAAAAGAGCTTCTTGTACCAGCAGGGAATTTTGAAAGTTTCCTTGCTGGCCTTCACAATGGGGCAGATGCCATTTATTTTTCGTTAAAACAGTTTGGAGCGCGTGCTTATGCTGAAAATTTTACGAATGAAGAAGCAGAAGAAGCACTTAAACTAGGTCATCTTTATGGTGTCAAGGTGTATGTAACAATGAATACACTTGTGAAAGAAAAAGAAGTTGCCACCTTTCTTTCACAAGTTGATTTTCTTTATAAAAGGGGAGTCGACGCCATTTTAATGCAAGATTTTGGAATGATGTGTCTTTGTCGAGAAATGTTTCCAGAACTAGAAATTCATGCTTCAACCCAAGTAAACAATTCTACGATTGCAACCATTCGCTTGCTAGAAAAGATTGGAATAACTAGAGTTGTTTTCCCAAGAGAAATGTCACTTGATGAGATGGAAGGGATAGACACATCATTAGAAAAAGAAGTGTTTATTCATGGTGCCCTCTGCATCAGTTATTCAGGGAATTGTCTTTTTAGTTTTTTAAATGGAGGTAGAAGTGCTAACCGAGGAGAGTGTGCTGGCTGTTGTCGTCTTCCATATTCTCTTTTTGTAAATGGAAAAATCAAAAAAGAGGGTTATCTTCTTTCTATGAAGGATCTTTATACAGCGCCTTCCATAGAAAAACTTCTTCAAAGTGATATTAAAAGTTTTAAAATTGAAGGCAGGATGAAGTCTCCAAGTTATGTCGCAGCAATCACAAGATATTATCGAATGCTTTTAGATGGCATTGTTCCTACAACGGATGATGTTGACACGTTAAAGATCCTTTTTCATAGAGGATTTACGGAAGGACATCTTTTTCAAAAACAAAATCTCATCAATCCTAAAAGTCCCAATCATATAGGACTATCTATAGGAACCATTGAAAAAATCACCAAAGAGCACATTTACATTCGTTTAACTTATCCACTATATCAAGAAGATGGAATTCGTTTTGAAAAAGCAAAAGTGGGTATGATTGTCAATTATTTATGGGATGATGCAGGTAAACTTGTATCAAAAGTGGAAAAAGGAAAGATTGCAATGCTTCGCAATACACTTGGAATTCATGAAAAAGATACTGTTTTAAAAACATCTTCAAAGAAGGTACAAAAGGATTTATTATGTTTTAAACAAAGGAAAATACCAATCACAGTGACAGTGGAAGCGAAGGTAGGATTTCCCCTTCAAATTCTATTGGAAGATGAGGACTATAATAAGGTAACAGTAACTGGTAGAATGATAGAACAAGCAAAAAATTGTCCAACTTCTTTAGAAAAGATCAAAGCCTTAGTCACGCGTCTTCAAGATACTCCATTTGAAGAGAAAAAAGTAAATCTAAATGTAGACAAACAAATTTTTATTCAAGTAGGGGAACTCAACGCATTAAGAAGAAAAGCAGTTTCTAATTTAATTCAAACAAGAATTGCAGTAGGTGAGAAACCAACAAAAACAAACATGGTTTTTCATAAGCAAGAAATCCCGCATAACAGAAAAAAGATATATACTTTTGTTGTGAATCAGGAAGACCATCTTATCAAAATGCTTGCTAAAAAAGACACTAAGATTTATATACAAGATAGGAATCTTTATCAAAAATATAAGGAAAATGAGCAGGTATATTATCTTCTTCCAAGAAATGAGCTACAAAGATTTGAAAATTCTAATAGAATTTTGACACACGAGTTAAGAGAAGGAAATGGTTCTACGATTGGAGGATATTCCTTAAATGTTTCAAATTCTTATAGTGCTTATTATTTGTCACAATATGGTTATCAAAGTGTTTTTCTTTCCGTAGAGCTTTCTAAAGAAGAAATAGAAGCGCTTTTATATAACGTAAAAAAACAGTTTGGTTATGTGCCATTAGAAATGCTCATCGAAGGACGAATAGAAGCAATGGTTATCAAAGGAAATCCATTTCACCTTAAACATAGAGATAAAGCCTTCCTAAAATCTAAAGATGGAAAAAAATATGCGATTAAGCGCTCACAAAATTATACTTCTATTTTAGGGAATAAAGCTATTAACCGAAGGAGTGAAGTCGATGATTTATTTCAAAAAGGAGTGACTTCTTTTTGTCAAATCATGGAGGAAAGATAAGCATTATCTTGTGAAAAGTATTTTTTTCGTTTATACTAAATATAGTAGGTGATTGAATGAAACAAAGAATATTCAGTGCACTTTTAATTGCACTTATTGGAATACCACTTCTTGTGATAGGAAAACTTCCTTTTGCAATTTTTATAACACTTCTTTCCATTATGTCTCTTTATGAACTATTACACATGCGAGAAGAACAGAAAGCGTTTCCTTTCTTGTTAAAAATGATTGCATATCTTTTTGTCATGTTTTTTTCTCTCTTAAATTATGAGAAAAATGTGTTTAGTTATCTGCTTGATTTTAGGGTAATCTCTTTTGTTATCTTTGTTTTTCTACTTCCCATGATTTTTGTGAAAAAGAAAGAGGCCTATGAAATTAACGACGCACTCTTTCTAATTGGTGCGACCCTTTTTGTAGGACTTGCTTTCAATCTTGCTATTTTAACCCGTAATTATGACTTGAATTATCTCATATATTTATTATTAGTTACAACAGTAACAGACACGATGGCACTGGTTACAGGAATGTATATTGGAGAACATAAGTTATGTCCTAATATTTCTCCTAAAAAAACGGTAGAAGGTTTCATTGGTGGTGTTTTAATGGGTACTTTCGTTGCAGTTGGATTTTATAATCAAGTGATTAATCCTGCGAAGCCACTGGTTACCGTTATTGCAATTACCCTGATTCTTTCGATTGTGAGTCAGCTTGGTGATTTGGTATTTTCCTCTATTAAAAGAACATATAAAAAGAAAGATTTTTCAAATCTCATTCCAGGACATGGTGGTGTATTAGATCGTATGGATAGTATTATTTTCGTATTGTTGGCATTTGTACTTTTAATGGATATTTTATAGGGAGGTTTTCAGTATGACATTGATTTTATTTATTTTAATTTTGGGAATCATTATACTGATTCATGAAGGGGGACATTTTTTCTTTGCGAAAAAGATGGGAGTTTATGTCTATGAATTTTCTATCGGAATGGGTCCTAAAATATGGAGTCATAAATCTAAAAAAGACGAGACAGTTTATAGTCTACGTTTGATTCCAATTGGCGGTTTTTGTTCTTTAGCGGGAGAAGAGATAGATGATGATAAAAAGGTTCCTAAAGACAAAAAATTACAAGCAAAAAAACCATGGCAACGTTTTTTAATTATGTTTTTTGGTCCGGGATTTAATTTTATCTCTGCGATTTTCATTTTATTTTGTATAGGACTTTTCTTTGGTGCTCCTAATATGAGTCCTATATTAAGTGATGTAACGCAAGGCTCCAAAGCCTATGAAGCAGGGCTTAGAAAAGAAGATAAAATTTTAGAAATTAATGGGCAAAAAATTAATACTACGGATGATATTTCTTTATATATTGCGGTGGACAAACATAATAAACCGACTACTTTTAAAGTAGAACATAAAAATGGAAGTGTTGACACCATAAAAGTAACGCCTAAAAAAATTACAAAAGATGAAACAGTTACTTATCAATATGGAATTACAATGGCTTCAGGAAAAGAATATGGTTTTGTACCAGCCTTACAATATATGGTGACCAAAACAGGCTCCCTTTTTAAACAAATGTGGAAAACAGTAGAATATCTTTTCACAGGTTCGATTGGAATCAATCAATTATCAGGACCAGTTGGAATTTATTCGATTGTAGGAGAACAAAGTAAGGGTGGTCTTCAAAGTATTCTTTATTTAATCGCCTTCTTAAGTATCAATGTTGGATTTATTAACTTACTTCCAATTCCAGCTTTTGATGGAGGACATATTCTCTTTATTATCATTGAAAAGATAAAAGGAAGTCCTGTAAAACCAGAAACGGAAAATATGTTTCATAATATTGGGCTGTTTCTCTTACTTGCCTTGATGCTCTATATTACATTCCAAGATATTTTGCGCTTATTTTAAAGATTGTTTTTAGGACAATCTTTTTTTCGCAAGAAAATAAGCATAAACGTCATTTCCCTTCTTTCGTTGCATATATAAAAGAAGGAGGATCTATGAACCGAAAAACGTCGATTATTATTTTGACATACAACCATTTAGAATATACAAAAGCTTGTATAGAAAGCATTCAAAAATACACAGAAGTAGGAACTTATGAACTACTTGTTGTGGATAATGCTTCTTCTGATGGTACAAGAGAGTGGCTCAAAACACAAAAGAATATAAAGTGTATCTTCAATAAGGAAAATAAAGGGTTTCCCAAAGGATGCAATCAAGGCATTCAAATGGCAAGCGAGGAAAATGATATTCTCCTTTTAAATAATGATACGATTGTAACAAAAAATTGGCTTACCAATTTAAAAATTTGTCTTCATAGTAGCGCACAAATTGGTGCAGTAGGGCCTATTTGTAACCAAAATGAAAATAGGCAAGGTGCTCCCTTTTCATATCGAGATTTTGAAACCATGCAACAGTTAGCGTCAAAAAACAACATCTCCAATCCAAACCAATGGGAAGAGAAGGTATTTTTGATTGGTTTTTGTTTGTTAATCAAACGAGAAGTGGTGGAACAAATACAACAGTTAGATGAAGCTTTTACTCCAGGTTATATTGAAGATAATGATTTGTCTTTACGAATTTTAAAGTTGGGTTATAAACTCATGCTTTGTCATGATTCTTTTATTCATCACTATTTGGGCACAGCCTTCAGGAAAGATTTAAGCAAATTTTATCCAGTTTTAGAAAAGAATCGACGCTACTTTTTTAAAAAATGGAAATTTGATACCTTTTCGTTTGATGCTGTCAAACAAGCTTCATTCCCCCTTCTTGAAAATCCAAAAAAAGTGCTCGAACTAGACTGTGGAATTGGCACAACGATTCTTGCCCTTCGGTATCAATGGAAAGAAATTGTAGTAGAAGGAACCTGTACAGAAAAAGCAAAGCGTAATTTTTCATCTTTATTTGCCAAAGTCTATTCGTCGTTGAAAGAAGTTCCCAACGAAAATTACTATGATACGATTTTAATAGGAAATGCTTTAGAAAAAGTTAAAAATCCAAATGCTTTTTTAAAACAGATCAAGAAATATTTAAAAGAAAAAGGAGTTCTTCTTGGAGAATTTCAAAATGCAGTGAGTATTCAAAGAGTCCACAAATTACTCACTGAAAATGTATTTTTCCATCTTGCTCACGAGAAAAACATGTATACCAAAGAGGATATGAAAAGGCTACTAACTTTTGCAGGGTATACAAACATTTCCTTCTTTTCGTGGTATCAGACGAAAACTGTGGCGGAAGAAAATCTCTTTCAGCAAATTGGAAGTAAAAACCAAGAACTTTCGTATACCTATTATACGTTTAGAGCTTCTAAGTAAGAGGATAGAGGGTATTTTAGGATAGCCTAGTTTACATAAAGTTAATTTGGGAAAGAACTTGACTCTTAAAATCTTTTATGATAATATCGAGTTGTACCAAAAAATGCGCTCGTAGCTCAGTTGGATAGAGTGTTTGGCTACGAACCAAAAGGTCAGGGGTTCGAATCCCTTCGAGCG
>CANQVB010000036.1 GCA_947627225.1 uncultured Bacilli bacterium | reverse complement strand
ATTAGAAAAATCATTAATAGAATGATTAACTTCGTATGGATCAATTAGAACTTCACCACAAGAACTAATTAAAGTAACCATACTTTTTCCTTTAGCTACATCAATAGCTAAACAATTGTGCATAAGTACCATCCTTTCTTTTACGATTGAACTCTTTGTACCTCTTATTCCTCATCACGCATGTTATATAAGATTAATAAATAATCCTCACATTCTAAAACTAGGATAATAAAAAGAAAAGGGCTAGGCCGTCACAAAGACGGATTCGAAGACCCCTGTTAAAATCTGCCCAAACTCAATCGTATAAATTTTACTCTAAAAAGAGTAACAATATTATACTAGTAAATAAATGATTTGCAACTTCATCCATTTACTAATCAGTATTATACGTGTTATAATAAAGCCATTTAATCAAGGATTTTGTTGTAACGATTGCGAAAAAGTGATACGCTAAAAAAGGTGATAGTATGTTAGAAATGAAACACTTAACTGTGGAAACAGTGGATATAAACAAGAAAATTTTAAATGATTTTTCCTTAACGATAAAAGAAGGAGAAATTCATGCTATTATGGGACCAAATGGGACTGGGAAAAGTACACTTTCAAAAGTTCTTTTTAGAAGTCCGCAATATCGTGTTTTAGAAGGAACCATTGCGTTAGACAAGCAAGATTTACTTTCTCTTTCTACAGAAGAAGTCGCACGCTGTGGCTTGTTCTTAGTGATGCAAGATCCTCCCGTCATTGAAGGGGTTACCACCAGTGATTTTATGCGAGAGGCATTGTATGAAAAAAACAAAGAACGTGTAAACCTTTATACCTTTATGAAAGAAATTGGAACGGCAAGTCAAAAGCTTTCTTTAAAAGAAGAGCTGGTTCATCAATCTATCAATCAAGGCTTATCAGGCGGAGAAAGAAAGAAAAATGAGATTTTTCAACTTCTTCTTTTAAAACCCAATTATATTGTTTTAGATGAGCTCGATTCAGGATTGGATGTAGACAGTTTAAAGCAAGTTTGTGAAGTCTTAAACGAATACAAAAAAGAAAACCCACACGTTAGTTTTTTAATGATTACACATTATAGTAGAATTTTAGAATATATTCATCCTGATTTTGTACATAAGATGGTCGATGGAAAAATTGTGGAAACAGGGGATTTGTCCCTTGCCAAAAAAATAGAAGCAGAAGGCTATCAGGTAAACGAACATACAAAGGAGCTTTTCCATGAATAAAATAAAGAGAAAGGAAAAGTTAAACGGAAAGAAGAAGATAACGCTTTCACAAGGAATGCACGAAAAAATGGTCTTTTTGAGCGATACTTCTTTCCAACTAGAAGTTACTATAGAAGAGAATGCTTCCCTAGAAGTTTTTCATTATGCTAAAAATACAAGTGGTACCATCAAAGTGTATTTAAAAGGAGAACATGCTAAGATTATCTATCACTATAACACGAAAAACGAAACCAAAAATGAAGCTTCTATTGCGGTATTTCATCAACAGAAAAAAACAGAAAGTTATTTGTTCTTTCATGGGTGGAACAGCAAAGACGAAATGCTTTCTTTCCAGGTAGATGTCTTTATTCCAAAAGGAATGTCTGGATCTGTTGCGATGCAAGAGAATCGGATTTATAATTCAAAAACAGGTTTTGCGAAAATTTTCCCCAATCTTTATATCGAAGAGTTTGATGTCGAAGCAAATCATGCTTCTTTCACAGGACCTTTTGAGGAAGCACAAGTCTTTTATCTGAAGACAAGAGGACTTTCTCAAAAAGTGATAGAAAAGCTTTTAATCGAAGGACTTTTAACAGGGGAGGGTTTAAGCGAAGACGAAAAGTTTGACTTTTTCCAAATCAGAAAGGAGGGATAACCATGCATCGAGAAGATTTTCCATTTTTAAAAACAGGGGCTATCTACTTAGATAATGGTGCGACCAGTTTAAAACCAAATGCTGTTTTAAAGAGTATGATGGACTATTATGAAAAGTATTGTGCAAATATACATCGGGGGGATTATCAGGCATCTTATCAAGCAAGCGATATGTATGAAAAGGCAAGAGAAGTGGTTCAAAACTTTATTGGCGCAGAAAAGAAAGAGGAAATCATTTTTACCAAAGGGGCCACACAAAGCTTGAATCAAATTATCTTTGGGTTTTTCAAAAACCATCTTCAAGAAGGAGATGAAGTTTTACTTACCAAAGCAGAACATGCATCCTTACTTCTTCCCTTTTTAATGTTAGAAAAGGAAATCGGAATTCACTTGGTTTACATACCACTTTCTAAAGAACATACTTTAACTTTAGAGGCTTTTCAGAATGCAGTGACAGAAAAAACAAAAGTGGTTGCCATTGCGGGCGTTTCCAATGTAGTAGGCGATCATCGTCCTTTACATGAAATTGGAACCTTTTGTAAGGAACACAATATTTTCTTTTTAGTGGATGGGGCACAAAGTGTTGCTCACGTGACGACAGATGTAGTCAAAGATTCTATTGATTTTCTTGCTTTTTCAGGACATAAAATGTTGGGACCAACAGGAGTTGGCGTTTTCTATGGCAAAGAAAAATGGTTAGAAGAGATGGAACCACTGGAATATGGTGGAGATATGAATCAAAGTTTTTCCTCTTTAGGAGAAGTTTCCTTGAAGAGCATTCCAGCAAGGTTTGAAGCAGGAACTCCTCCCATTGCAGAAGTGATCGGTCTAAAAAATGCCATTGAATACTTAGAAAAAATAGGGATGGATGTCATTCAAAGTCATGAGGAAAATTTAAAACAATATTTCTTAGAACAAGTGAAATCTCTTCCTCAAATTGAAGTGTATAATGCTTCTGTTTCAGGAGGAACTGTAATTTTTAATATCAAAGATGTGTTTAGTCAGGATGCTGCCATTTATTTAGATCGCTTTGGAATTTGTGTAAGGGCAGGTAATCATTGTGCGAAAGCATTAAAGGAAGAGCTTCCCGTTCAAAATACAGTTCGTGTAAGCTTTTACCTTTATAATACAAAAGAGGAAGTGGATAAACTCATTGAGGCACTTTCCAAAAGTGATACGCTTTATGATGTGATTTTATAGGAGGAAAAAATGAACCAAGAACTGAAACGACAATTGATTTTAGAAAATTATCAACATCCTTTTCACAGAGGACTCAAAAAAGAAGCAGGGTATGTTGTTAAAAATACGAACAATGAAAGTTGTATTGATAATCTTGATATTTCCTTAAAAGTAGAGGATGGCATAATCAAGGATGCGACATTTGATGGAGAAGCTTGTGCCATTTCCACCTCTGCAACTTCTATTCTTTTAAGAAAGTTAGTCGGTCTTAAGGTAGAAGAGGCTGAAAAGTTATTGCAAAACTATGAAAGTATGATTCATGAAGGTCCCTATGATGAAGCATTACTTGAGGAATTACTTGCTTATCAAGATATTTATTTACAACCAAATCGTAAAACTTGTGCCTTACTTCCTGCGAAGGCAGTGCATGAAATATTAGAAGGTAGATAGAAGGAAGAAAGATGGAATTAAAAGGATTAAATGAAAATACGATTTTAGAAATCTCAAAGCGAAAACAAGAACAGGAGTGGGTGCTTCAGTATCGAAAGAAGGCCTATGCTTCTTTTCTTGCGCAAAAAAATCCAGATTTTGGTCCTCCCATTCCACTTGATTTTTCCAAAATCACCTATTATAAAAGCGAAGAAGACAAAATTGCTTCCAACTGGAAGAGCGTCATGAAACCCATTCGTTGTGAATTGCAAGATTTAGGCGTACTAGAAAGTGAAAAACATTTAGATGGTATGGGTGTACAGTATGAAAGTGAAGTCATCTACCACCATATGTTACAAGAGTTAGAGGAAAAACATGTCATTTTTACATCCATGGAGGAAGGAATTAGAAAGCATAAAGACATAGTTCAAAAATATTTTGGCAAGATTGTATCCTTTGAAGAAAACAAGTATGCTGCTTTAAATAGTTGTGTGTTTAGTGGGGGAAGTTTTATCTATATTCCGCCACATACGAAACTAGAACGGCCTTTGCAAAGTTATTTTCGCATCAATAGTAAAGGAATGGGACAGTTTGAACGAACGTTAATTATTGTAGATGACGATAGTGAACTGCATTATATTGAAGGATGTACTGCACCTACTTATAGTGATGATTCCCTGCATGCAGCTGTTGTGGAAATTTATGTTGGAAAACACAGCAAATGTCGGTATAGTACCATTCAAAACTGGGCACCCAACGTTTATAATTTGGTAACAAAACGAGCCCTCGTAGAAGAAGATGGCCTGATGGAGTGGATTGATGGAAACATTGGTTCCAAAGTGACCATGAAATATCCAAGTTGTATTTTAAAAGGAAATCGAAGTGAAGGGGTTTGTATTACCATTGGGGTTGCCAAAGAAAATCAAGTGCAAGATACGGGAGCTAGAATGATTCATTTGGGGAAGAATACCAAGAGTAAAATCATTTCGAAAAGTATCAGTTCTCATGGGGGAAATGCAACCTATCGTGGAAAAGTAGAGATTAAAAAAAGTGCCCAAAATAGTCTTTCTTTGGTCAAGTGCGATACCTTGATTCTAGATGAGAAGTCCAAAAGTGATACGATTCCAACCAATTTGGTTCAAAATGAAAGCAGTACGCTAGAACATGAAGCTACTGTTTCTAAAATCAAAGAAAGCCACTTGTTTTACTTGATGAGTAGAGGGCTTTCGAAGGAAAAAGCTACCGAATTGATTATTTTAGGTTTTATTGAAAAATTTCGAAAAGAGCTTCCGATGGAATATGCGGTAGAACTGAATCAACTTTTGAAAAAAAATTTATAAAGTGCAAAGATTAAAAATTTCTCAATATAGAAAGAGAAATTTTTTATATTTTGCCTGTTTTTTCTTACTTTTTGGTCTTCTTCGCCGCCGCATTTTTAAAATGTCTTCTTTGCAATTTTGTTTCCTTTCTTTTAAAGTATCCAAAAAGAAAGGAGGTGTTAGCAATTCTAAATCAAGTGATTGTTGTTGGAAGACTCACAAAAGACCTTGCCATTCGAAAAACGGAAACAGGGAAAAATGTTGCCACGTTAACCCTTGCTGTGCCACGAAGTTTTAAAAATGTAGAAGGAGAATATGAGACAGATTTTATAGACTGTGTTTTATGGGAAGAAAAAGCCAGTCGTACGAAGGAATATTGTAAGAAAGGAGATATTGTAGGGGTAAGGGGAAGAGTCCAAACAAGAAAGATTGAAACCCAAGAGGGAAATCGTTATCGCCTGGAAATTATTGCTGAAAAAATTACATTTCTCTCGAAAAAAGATAGCCTAAAAAGTGCAGAAGCATAAAGCTAAAATTACTTATTGGTTAACTTTTACCAAACAAAAACTCGGAATTACTATAATAAAAGGGAATAAACGGATGAGTTTGGGTGATAGGTATGATTTTGGGAAAACGATTAAAAGAACTACGAAAAGAAAAGGGATTAACCCAACAAGAATTAGGTGACTTGATTAATGTAACAAAGGTGAGTATCTGTTGTTATGAAAATGGAACCAGAACACCAACGTTAGATACTTTGTTAGAACTTGAGAAAGTTTTTGGCGTAAGTCTTACTTATTTTTTAGGACAAGATGAAATCGTCAAAAAGCAAGATAATAGCTACTTTTATTTATCCCAAGAAGATATTGTAATTTTAGAAGAGTTAAAAAAACATGAGTCACTTTATGAAAAATTAATCGAAGATCCCAAACGTACGATTGAACTGATTGATAAGAAAGTGCGCTAAAAGACTCTTTTGAGTCTTTTTCATATTCTGTGAAGGATGGTATGTTTTTTGCTCGACAATTGCGCATGGATTGCCATATAAAAATTTTCTTTTTTTAAAAATGCAATGTATAATAAAGAAAAGAATAGGAGGTATCTATATGATGGTTGAAATCATTGAAAAGGTAAGAAGAAAGGAAACTTTGACAAAAAAAGAGATTCAGGATTTTTTAACAGGATATTTAAAAGGAGAGGTGAAAGACTATCAAATGAGTGCCTTTCTCATGGCCATTTGTTTGAACGGGCTTTCTTTAGAAGAAGTATTGGCTTTTGTAGAATGCTATATTCAAAGTGGAAAGCAATTGTCTTTTGCGCAGGAAGATTGTTTAGTGGATAAGCACTCTACAGGAGGGGTTGGAGATAAGACAACATTAATTGTTGTTCCCATTGTTGCTGCTTTAGGCGTTCCTGTCATTAAAATGAGTGGAAGAGGATTGGGACTTACGGGTGGAACCATTGATAAACTAGAATCTATTCCAGGATACCAAGTAGAAAGAAGTTTAGAAGAAATTAGAAAGCAAGTGAAAGATATTGGCATGGTCGTTTGTAGTGCAACGGAAGATATTGCGCCTTTGGATAAGAAAACATATGCTTTACGAGATGTGACAGGAACAGTTTCTTCGATTCCATTAATTGCGATTAGTATTATGAGTAAAAAAATTGCAGGAGGCGCTAAAAAGTTTGTCTTCGATATGAAATATGGAGAAGGAGCTCTATTAGAAACAAAAGAAGAAGTGGTTGCGTTAGCGGACTTAATCAACAAAATTGCAGAACACTACCACTGTAAAGCAGAGTTTGTCTATTCAGATATGTCGAAACCTTTGGGGTATACCGTTGGAAATCGCTTGGAAGTCTATGAAGCAATGGCAGTTTTAAAAGACAATCTAAAAGGGGAACTTTATGATAAATGTGTTCATCTTGCAAGCCATATGGTAGCACTTTCCAAAAAAATATCGTTGGAAGAGGCCATCAAGGAAGTGATCGAGGTTCTTGAAAACAAAAAGGCTTGGGAAAAATTTCAAGCGTGGATTGCTTATCAAAAAGGCGACTTAGAAAAAATGGAGTTAGCGATAGAACCAATTCCATATTTGGCGCATAAGGAAGGGACCCTTCAAAAAATTCATGCCAAAGAAATCGCCATGCTTGCAAAACAATTAGGTGCTGGAAGAGATTCTTTGGAAGATGAGATTAACCCATCTAGTGGCGTTGTTCTTTTGAAAAAAGAAGGGGATTTTGTCAAAAAAAATGAAAAGATTGCCTATTTATATACAGAGAAACAAACGATTCCCAATATGGATTCTTGTTTTGAGATTCTTTAAAATCAAGTGGTTATTTTTCTCAAAACTTTCTAACAAGACTTGATACAAGAAATAGGAGGGAAACTGATGCAAACGAAAGATTTACTTTATCCAAAAACCTTTCAAAATTTGTGGAAAGATCGAGAAAGAAATGATAAATTTCAAAAATTTCTTCTTTACTTCGGAATTGATTGGGAAACAACACAACTCATTTTTGATGAAAAATATATCATTCTTTATTCCGAAAAAACAAGCGAATTTATCGTTTTTTCATCAAAAAAGCATCCACTAGAAATCGATTTTTTAGAACGCAAACAGCAGTTAGGAATTCAAAATTTTAGAGTGATTCTATTACGCTAACTGAACAAAAAGAAGGGATTTACTTTTTATAAAAGCTTTGTTATAATCATTTTAATAAGGTAGGTGAAGTTGTAGAATATGAAGAAAAAAACCATACGAAAAAAAGGTGCAGGGGTAACTCAAAAATTCAAAGAGGCAGATCAATATGTAAAAAGTATATTTTTAGCATCTTTTCTATTGATTGTATTTATTGCAGGAACAGGAATTAGTCAAATGTTAGGAAGAAGTTATGCGGCAGAACAACCTATGGCATCTCTTCCAGATACATTAACCTCTAAACAAGAACAGGATGGAGGGCTAACCGCCACAGTTCCATCATCTTGGGTAGAAGGAATTCCTGCAGAATCTTTAAATGGAAAAAGAAATACGTATCAATTTGCAAAGAGATTTTATGGGATTTCCGACGGAGTAGAATATGAGCTTTATTGTTTGGAAAGATGGTTAGGACAACCCGTAGATGTAACGTATACAAAAACAGATAGCGCAAGTGCTTTGAGTGAGCTGAACATTGATTATAAAAAGATGGCCTATCTTTTATCACAACTTTATCCCAATAATGATAACTTTTTATCGCAATTAAATGGAGACCCAAATGCCAAATATATCAAAAAATTTGTATCACAACTTGCGATTTGGTATTTTCAAGATTTAAATGCAAACTATCAAGATAATCAAGATATTTGTGGAAGGCCAGAAACGGAGCAAAATGGGTGCAGTAACAATTCAGATCCAGATGAGAGAACCGAATTTTACTGGAAAAATTCATTGTTAGCTGCTGAAAAAGAAGCATTAAAGAAAAGTCCATACTTTCAAGAAGTCAATCAGATAGTTACGGATGCACTCAATTATAGCGAAGATACAAACTATGGAATCACAGTGAATCAAAGTACAATGAATTATACTTTGGTAGAAGATGATAAGTATCTTGAAAGTACTTTGATAGAAGTTGTTTCAAAGGGAAGTAACTTTAAAGGATATACACTTCAAAGTGATCAAAGTGATGTTACCTTTTATAATGAACAAGGTGCAGAAATAAAAAAAGGAACGACGGTACAACCTGGTCAAAAATTTCGTTTCCGTGTCCCAGTTTCTACAGTAAGAGAAAATAAGAACTTGAATTTAAGTATTCATATCAATGGCACTTTTGAAAGTAAAGAAGCTTATATGTATCGACCAGAATCTATGAATAGTCAAAGAGCATTGATTGGAACGATGCAGCTAACACCGATTCCTGCATCCATTGAATTACATATTAATGATCCAATGGGATCCGCTAGAATTAGTAAGGTAGATGCGACAACTGGAAAAGAAGTTCCAGGTGCAACTTTGGTTCTTACGGATTCGAATGGAAAAGAAGTGGCACGCTGGGTATCTACCAATGAACCACATTACATTGATCCGATTAAAGCAGGAACCTATACTTTAACAGAAACGATTGCTCCAGAAGGATATGCAATGAGTACAAGTAGTGTACAATTTACTGTTACTGCTGGAGAAGTAGTGGAAGTAAAAATGCAAAATGTACCAGAAATTGATGTTCCGGATACATATGCAACTATTCCTACATACGTATATATTGTTGGCGCTATTGCATTCTTAATTGGTGCAGGACTCATCTATATCTCTTTAAAACCACGCCATGAACAATAAAAAAGATAAGAAGAGCCGGTTGTTTCTAATTGGCTCTTTTCTTACTTTGCTTGCAGGTATTTTCTTTTTTCTACCGCTCTTGTTGGAATTACGAAAAGAAGTTTTTTCTGAAATGCAATTAAAAATGTATGCCCAACAAGGAGAAGATGAAACACCAGTCACAGATGCCAATTTACCTGCCATTGAAAACCTGCAGCCCACACAAGAAGGACAAGTTGAAAAGCCAACAATTCAATATCAATATATTGGATATCTACAAATTCCTAAAATTGGACTCTATAAAGGATTTGTATCAAAAAACTCCAAATATAATAACATAGAATATAATGTAACAATCGCTGAAACAGCAGATTACCCAAATAAAGAAAAAGGAAATTTCATTTTAATGGCGCATTCTGGTTATGGATATTTAGCCTTTTTTGACAATCTCTATCAATTGGAATTGGGTGATCTTGCCAAAGTGAATTATAAAGACAAAACTTACACGTATCAGCTTGTAAATGTTTACTTACAAGATAAGACAGGTAAAGTTGCTATCTTTAGAAATTTTGATGTAAAAACATTAACCTTAATTACCTGTACACATGAGGATGATTTGCATCAATCAATCTACATCTTTGAACAAGTTTAGAAAGGGGAAACAAAAAGATGGAGCAAACTATTTTTGAAAAAATAGAAACAATTTTTCATTATAGTACAAGTTCTTTTCTCATGTTGGAAGTGTTGCTTATTTTTGGCATTCTCTTCCTCTTTCTTTTGTTGAATTTAAAATACAAGAAAAAAGCAGTTTCTTATTTTATCTCTGCCTTGCTCCTTTACTTTCTAATTTCTTCTCTGATTCTTTTTGGAAATGATTTTTTTGTAGCAGCAAGAGAATTACTAAAAAAGTGCGTGGAATATTTTTACTTTAGTCCCATTCCCGTTTACTTTTTAACGGTGTTTCTTTCCGCTATTTGTTTTGTTCGCACGATTTTTAAAGAAAAATATAGTAAGAAACGGAAAATCCTTTCCTATTTGCTTCTTCTTCCCATTTTCTTTTTCTTTGTTACTTTTATCATTGTAGCATCCACGAATCAAATAGAAATAAGTAGGCTTACCGAAGTCTATAAGAATGAAGTGGCCTTATCTTTAATACAAGTAAGCCAGGTCTTTTTCTTTCTTTATCTTGGGCTTTCTCTTGCTTTCTATCTTTATCATTTTGTAAACATAAAATTGTCAAATAGATAGAAGTTTGGTATAATGTTTAGCGAGGTAATAGTATGAAAAAGTGGAAAAATAAAATTATCGATACCGTAAAAAGAATCAAGAATGAAAAGTTAATTCAGAAATATTTTAAAGAAAATGCTGTGTTTGTCACCTTTTTAATTACAGGTGTAATCAACGCGACAATGCTTCGTTTCTTTACGATGCCAACCATTGAAAACTATCTTTCCTTTCGTCCTATTTTGGCGGATTTTTGTGTCCTTCTTTTCTTTGGGTCTTTTTCCTTTCTTTTTAAAAAGAAAAAGGGTCGCTTTAAATATTTACTGGTCCTTGAAATCATTTTTACACTCATTTGTGTAATTAACTCGATTTATTATACATTCTATACTTCTTTTGCCAGTGCTTCCATGCTATCTCTTACACAATTTATTGGACCCGTTGGAGATGCTGTTGTAGAAAACGTATTACAATTAAAAGATTTACTTTATTTGTTCGGACCTATTGTATTAATTATTGTCTATAAAAAACAAAAGAAACATCTCTTTGAAACAGAATCCAAAAAGGTACGTAAAAAAAGAACAGCACACACCCTAGAAACAGCACTCGCACTCTTTGTTTTGTTTGCCATCACTCTGAGTTCTCTTGATATTGGACGGTTTGTAAAACAGTGGAATCGTGAATATATTGTCATGCGATTTGGAATCTATGTCTATCAAATCAATGATGTCTTTGTAAGCTTACAACCAAAAGTAACCTCTATTTTTGGATATGATCAAGCGAAAAAACAATTTGAAACGTATTTTCAAGAAGAAAAAGAAACACCTAAAAATGAGTATACCAATATCTTTGCAGGAAAAAATGTAATTGTTATTCATGGGGAAAGTGTCCAAGATGTTGCCCTCAACCGAACCTTTAATGGACAAGAGGTAACACCAAACTTGAATCGTTTGGCAAAAGAAGGACTGTTCTTTTCCAATTATTATTCACAAGTTAGTGTTGGAACCAGTAGTGATACGGAACTTACTTTCAATACATCTTTAATGCCTTCCAAATCAGGAACTGCTTTTGTAAGTTACTTTGATCGAAAATATAACGCTATCCCATCTTATTTTAAAGACAAGGGCTACTACACGTTTAGTATGCATGCGAACAATGCTGATTTTTGGAATCGAAGAGCCATGCATAAAAGTTTAGGTTATGACAAATTCTATAGTAAGGAGACCTATAAAGTAAGTGATGACAATATCATTGGACTTGGTCTTTCTGATAAAGCATTCTATCAACAATCTATTGAGAAGTTAAAGAAAATTAAAGAAGAAAAGGGAGAACCCTTCTATGGACTTTTAATTAGTTTAACGAACCATACCCCATTTTCTGATGTGGAAAAGTATGGAGAATTTGATGTTGATATCAAAGAAACTGTGACACATGAAGATGGAACAACAGAAGAAGTTTCTCATCCTTATATGGAAGGAACAAAGCTGGGAAATTATTTTAAATCTTTGCATTATGCAGATGAAGCTTTGGGTGAATTTTTAAAGGCTTTGGATGAAAATGGTTTCTTAGAAAATACAGTCTTTATCTTCTATGGAGATCATGATGCAAGACTTCCACAAAGTGATTTCAATCGCTTATATAACTACGACCAAGAAACAGAGACTGTGAAAAAAGAAGATGACCCAACGTATCGGGAATATAACAGTTATCACTACGAACTAGATAGAAAAGTTCCACTCATTATCTGGACCAAAGACCATCAAGTACAAGGAACCGTTGAAGATACAATGGGAATGATTGATGCCATGCCAACGCTTGGAAATATGTTTGGATTCTATAATCCTTATGCATTAGGACATGATATTTTTACCATCAAAGATGAAAATGTTGTGGTCTTCCCAAATGGAAACTGGGTCAGCAATAAAGTGTATTATAACAGTCAAAAAGAAGAATATATGTCTTTAAAAGAGGAGGAAGTCATTGAAGAAGACTACATTGAAAAAAATAATAAGTATGCAGAGAATTTATTAGATGTATCGAATGATATCATTGTATTTGATTTGTTAAATCAGGATAAAAATGAACAAAAAAAGAAAAAATAGGAGGCTTCTATGAAATTAAAAAAAGGGGTCAAAAAACTCTTAATTGTACTTTCGATTCTGCTCGTTTTAGTGATTGCTTTTTTCGCGTATAAACTTTTCTTTCAAGGAAAAGATTTGAAGGCAAAGACCGTAAAAGTAGAAAGTGAAATCAAGGCATATGGATATGTTTTGAATGATAATGACACCAAAAAATATAAAGAGATGTTCAATGAATTAAAGAAAATCTTAGAGAAAAAAGAAGTAAATGAAGAGGATTATGTTAAGCAGATTTCTAAAATGTTTGTGTATGATTTCTTTACATTAAGTGATAAAGATGCCAAAACGGATATTGGTGGCAAGATGTTTGTTCATCAAGATGCCCTCGTAAACTTTTTAGATAAAGCAGAAGATACCGTTTATAAATACATTGAAAATAATTTGTACGGAAAAAGGAAACAAGAACTTCCAACGGTAAAGACTGTTGAAATTGAGGAAATAGAGCAAGTAGAGTTTACGTATTTAGATCAAGTAGATACAGAAGCATATCAAGTGCACTTAACTTGGGAGTATGAAAAAAATTTAGGGTATCAAAAAGAAGCAACGCTTATCTTTGTTCATGAAGACAACAAGTTATCTTTAGTAGAAATGGAATAGTTTTGAAGGAAAAATTCCTTCTTTTTTTGTACCAAAACTCTTGACTGGGGGGGGGGTAGTTTGTAGTACACTTAAGAAAATAGAGGTGTACTGTTATGAAGA
>CANQVB010000035.1 GCA_947627225.1 uncultured Bacilli bacterium | reverse complement strand
AAGAAATTTTCTCGGCATAATTTTATTTTTTTATTCAAAAAGAGCGAGATATTTTCCCACTCTTATTTCACACTAGATATTCTAGCTCTTTTACCTAAATCTCACACTAAAAATCCTAGTTTTTTGTTTTGAATCTCCCTTTTTTCTCTTAATTTACTTCACACTAGAAATTCTAGAGTCAAACTATCCTTCCACGATTTCTCGTACTTCTTCTTGTGTTGTTGTGCTGTTTAAGCTAATTCTTGGGATATGAAATAAATCTGTATTTCGCGTTACTTTTTGCATACCTCCAATAAAAGCCATTTCGAATCCACCCTTTTTCAGTTGTTCGATGGCATAATCATTGTACTCATAGAATGGGAAACAAAAGGCCGTCGTTCCATTTAACTTTTCTCTTGTTAAGCGAAAATCATTTTGTAAAACTTCTTCACTTAAACATTTGATGCCACCCCCTTGCCCACCAGGACAAACACCAGGATTATGCAAATCATGTCCATGCGATGCAAGCTCTAAATAAGGGGATGTGAAAGGTTCTGTATCATACCAAGAAGTAATCAAGAACAATGTGGCATTCAGTTGATATTTTTCTAAGAAAGGAATAAACTTTTCTGCCCTTGCACCATCATCAATGGTAATTAAGACAGATTTTTGAGGAAGTTCGATTTCTCCCTTGATCCACTCTTTTAATTCTTCTGTAGTAAGCGTAAAAGCACCTGTTTCTTGGAGATAAGAAAAGTGTGATGTTACTTGGTCTTCATGGAAGCAAATACTCTCCCCACATTCTTCTCCATTTAGATAAATAAAGTGATACACCAAAACAGGAACTTTTTCTGTATGACTTGATAAATCTAAAGGGTTTCTTGTTAAAACATCTTCATTTTTCACAGTAAAAAGTTGATTGAAGTAAGGCACATACAACGTATCGCCTTGCTTACGATATACTTTTGTGGTAAGTTCCTTAGAAAGTGTAAGCTTCTCTTCTCCATTTAAAGAAAGCACTGCATTTTTCTTAAGGGTTACTTCTTCTTGCGGTAGATACTTCTGATACCGTAAATTCTGCTCGCTTTCCGTCTTCTTTTCTACATTTTGATAAGGAATATAATAGGAAGTATCTTTCAGATGAAAGTATTTTGTATTGGAAGTGATCTTTTCTTCTTCAAGCGTAAGTTCAACGCCTTTATAAACGGTTCCAATTTCCTGATACTTTTTCCCATTTTTCTCATAAAGTTTACTTTCTTTCGTAACAACTACAAGCGGTGCGAAAGCATTTTCAATGGTTTTTACCAATTCTTGTTGCTCTTTTTTTTCATTTAGAAGCTTTTGTTTCTTTGCTTCCTGGTCATGCTGAAACAGGAAAAAAAGAAGAAGGCCTCCTACCACTAAAATGAAAATGCTTCCTACAAGAATCCCTTTTTTCTTCATGGTTATCCCTCTTTCTTTTCTTGGGTTTGATTATCTACAACAATCCAGGCATTGGATACAGTTCTACCACCATACTCTCCTCCTGCACTAGGGCGATTAAAAAGTTTTCCATTGACAGCCATCGTACTGGATGCTCCACCATCCAGGTTCGCAGCATTATAGGCTTTATAGCGAAGTAAAATCTTTTGTACATCTCCCATCGTTGCCCCAATACTATAACCAGGTTGTCTTCCTTCAATAATTAAGAACAAAACAATTCCATCTTTTCGTTGCGCAATCACGGTTCTATCGGCAGTTCCCCAACCTCCATCACCATGAATTTTAGAGACTTTTCCATTGACAATTAAGAAAGGTCCAAACTCGACGGCATCCACCATTCCATTTTGAATGGCTACTTCTGGTTCTTCATATGTCAAATACATTTTATGGTCTTTGTTAAATCCAATGAGTCCACCATCGCCACCAGCATGTTCATAGATGAGTTGTCCATCTTTAATAATCGCACCATACGGAGTCGATCCATTTCCCCAACCATCTAAGTCTTCGAATCCTCCACCGTTAATACCAACGAGGCCTCCATTATCTTGACACATTTTGGCAACTGTCTGTCCATATTTTCCTAATTTGGTTGGGACCGCAAGTTTTACATTGGCAGGATTATAAATCACAGTCAAATAACCTTTGAATTTTGGTTCATCAATTCGAATAATCTTATAGATATCGTTTCCTTCATTCCTTGTAAAAATTTCTTCTTCATACTTGGAAGAATAGTGACTTTTTTCACTGGTATCTCCAATCACAATCGCATCAAAGTCAATGGCTTCCCGATTTTCTTCAATAAAGTTTTCACGCATCACTTTGTCAATTTCTTCTTCAGAATAAAGGGTATAAGCTAAATACTGGTGATGCATGGTCGTCATGGCTGTTGGAATCCAAAAGTTTTTAAACTTCGCATTTCCATAAATGACAACAAGAACAAAAATGACAAAAATATCTAACAAAGAAACAGCAACCGTTACTTTAGAAGGTTTATGTTTCCACTTTATTTTTTTCTTTTTCTTGACATCTTTTTTCATCTTTTTACTCCACTCTATACGGATTGGCTTCACTGCCATCTCCTGATTTGATACTTTCTTTCAAAATCGCAATCACAGGAACCACATGCTTTTCTTCTGCGACATCTCCTTCTTTTAGGATACCACTGGCATCATAAATATATCCAGAATCTCCAACAGAAGAGGTTGTATTAGAAAGATAATAATCTGTTAATTTGGGATTGATTTTTAAATCTGCGACAGAAAGAA
Organism: uncultured Bacilli bacterium; assembly: GCA_947627225.1. Classification (GTDB taxonomy): domain Bacteria; phylum Bacillota_I; class Bacilli_A; order RF39; family UBA660; genus CANQVB01. Next base: position 10,500 of record CANQVB010000035.1, on the reverse strand, counting down.
GTCCTATTTTCACAACTTCACTTGCTTTGTATTGATTCAAATAGCTCAATCCTTCTTCTTGAGAAATTTCACCTGTAAATACCGATAAATCTTGTAAGAAGTTTTGGTATGGCAATTTATAAAAATGGGTATTGTTTAGGTAATAAGCTACATTGGTTCTTGTTCTTGGATTAAACTGCGTGGTGTACTGATCATAGGCCATTTTAAGTTCTTGTCCATTTAAAGTTAAGTAACCATTTAAAGAAAGATAAAGCATTTTCTCGTTTTCTTGATACACTTGATACGTATCTTCCCCTAACACCATATAATTTCCTACACTACTCTTATTTCCTTCTTCAATTTGATAGGGATTTTCTTTGGTTCCATCCCCACTTACATATTTGATTCTTTTCTCGAGGGTAATGACTGCTCTTACACCATACCCTTCTTCCATACTGGCTTGGTTGATGCGTCCTTGTTCATCCAAATACACCAAAGCATCCTCTTCTTTTCCTAATAACCAGGTATATTGTCCATTGTTTAAGAAACTCTCTTTACTTCCTGCGTTCAAATAATCTTCTATCGATAATGCTGTAACGTAGTCTTTCTTCTTTTTTCCCTCACAGTTTACTTTTTCTTTGGTGAGGTTTCCTTCACAGTAACTTGTTTCAACTAAATTCTGATACGCATCACTTAAACTGGTATAAAAAATACCACTATTTTCAATATTTTCTTTCTTTGTAAGCCAAAGTTGTAGATTAGATCCTTCATACTGTTCTTCATTTCCAAAAGGAAGAATGGTTTGGTTGTCTTCCGTTACTAGTTTCATCGTATGATTTTCATTTACTTTTAAAATGCGAAACATTCTACCTGCATATTTTACATAATTATTTTCAATAGATCCTACAAACAAATAACCATCTTCCACTTGGTGAAAGCCATTTGTTTCACTTGTCACATCATTATTTTCTAACACTTTTTCCACCAAAGTCCCTGCTTCTTTTTTACTTTGGGTATTTAACTTGGAATAATAATAAATACTACGTGCTCCAAAATAAATTCCAATTCCAATTACAATCACAAGGCTTGCAATGTTAAAAATGAATTCTGCTTTGGATAGGATTTTCTTCTGTTTTTTCTTTTTTTCTCGTTTTTTTGCCATGACTTCAATCCCTCTTTTTTTATTCTATCAGAATTATAGCAAAGAAGGACAAATCGTGCAAGAAAAGAACAAACAAAATGATGAAAAACTGAAGAATACTTTTTGGTCATGCAAAAAAAAATAAAATGATTATGAAATAAAAAACAAAACGCTTGATTTGAAAACATATGTTTGTTATAGTTTCTATAGGGATATTTAATAGTTGAGTGCTTACCTCCTTGAAAGGAGGTGATGGAATGACTAAGAAAGATTTTCTAATCCTTTCTTTAATCATTATCATCCTTCTACTTATTATTCTATTATTTAAATGATAATGAATTTTAAAAAGAAAATGCACTCAATCCAAGATTAAGTGCAAACACCAAATAATTGGGGTACGTACTCAACTTTGTGCTGTTAAGTATCCCCTTTTTAGTTTATGCAAGGCATCCTTGACATATCCATAATAACATAAAAGTGTGCTTTTATCAAGGCGTGTTTTCGCTTTCTTAATTTTATTGCTAATTTTCATTTGGAAGTCCGTTTTTAACTAAATAACGGAATTAAGTCTGATTATAGTATAATGAAATTTAAAAATCAAGGGCGAGTGAAATGAGTTTATATACCCTTGATTTTTAAATTTCATTGATTATAATAAGTAACACAAATAAAGTCCTTCTTTATTTGTTACTAAACAATTAAAGGCATCCTATTGAGACAAAAACGGACATTGGTCTGTTATTTTCGTCGTGGAAAAATTTAACAATTTGCTTATCTTTTTTCTTACTTTTATCAACCTTATTTCCGCTTTATCTTCTAAAAGCGGAATTAAATCTGATAAAGAAAAAAATCCATTAATAAACGGACTTTAGTCTAAAAATTTACGCTTTCTTAATTTTATACAAAATGAAATGATTATGAAATAAAAAACAAAACGCTTGATTTAAAAACATACGTTTGTTATAGTTTCTATAGGGATATTTAACAGTTGAGTGCTTGCCTCCTTGAAAGGAGGTGGTGAAATGATTAAGAAAGATTTTCTAATCTTTTCTTTACTCATTATCATCCTTCTACTTATTATTCTATTATTTAAATGATAATGAATTTTAAAAAGAAAATGCACTCAATCCAAGATTGAATTGCTAACCCATTGGTAAGTACTCAACATCGCACTGTTAAGTATTCCCTTTTTATTTTATGCAAGGCATCCTTGACATATCCATAATAACATAAAAGTGTATTTTTATCAAGCGTGCATTTATTTGAGTTTCGGTATTTTTTTTACAACAGTTGCAAAATTAGTCAATAAATATCAATAGAATGCAATAAAGACAAATTGTTTAGTATCCATAACATTTTTTTATTGCTATTTCAATAATTCTATAAAATTTTACCGGAACTCAAATGCATTTATTTTTGCAAGATTAGAAAAATACCGCAATTCCTAGAAAGTAATTTATTTGCTTTTGTGTGCAAGTAACTGCCTGATTGTCTCCTCTTTTTTAATATAAAGATTGTTTTCCAAAATGCTTTGTTGCCTTCTTGTGAAGAAATAAGCGATAAGAAAAATGTCTTTGGCACGATACTTTATTCCAAGATTTTTTAAGAAAGCACAGGTAAACAGCTTACAAGAAAGACAGGCAATCGTACAGTGATCTTTTTCTAAATAAGGACAAACTCTTCCTGTGGTATAGCAACATCCATAGATATAAGGTACCTTTTTCCCTTTTTCTTGTAGAGCTTTTCTAGAAAGACAAATTCCATTTTCAAAGTGACATAATTGATACTTCGAAAAATCAGAGTCCAAAAGAATGCATACTTGGTCATATAGATAGCTATAGCGTTCTTCAAGACTTTGTTTGGAAAGTGCATGGAGTGCGATATCTAGCTCTTCCACCATCCGACTACAATAATTACAATGATTACAAATTAAGTGATGAGAAGATATACCTACAACGAGCTCTTTTTGGTTTTGTAATTTTTCAAGAAATGGTAATAAAAGAAATAAGCGACGATTCTTTTCTTGGGTGTATACATCCTGAAAGCCAAATTTATTTGGAGTGAGTTCTCCTTTTTCATAAGCAAGGAGATAAGCCTCTACTTGTTTTATTTTAGAATCCTTTTCAAAGCAAAAAAGAGATTCATCTAAAAAAAGGTAAACTTTTTTAGGAGGAGAAAGATACTTTTTAGTTTTTTTAAGAGAAAGGGAAATTGCTTTTCCCTTATCTTTAGGAAGTTGTTTATCCCCTTCTTCTGAAAGAAGAATCACCATAAAATCTTCTTGTTCTTGTTTTATTTTTTGAAAAAATTCCTCTTCTTCTACTAATTGTTGGTAATTTTTTGGCCTTTTTTCGTAGAATGCTTTCTTCCGAAGGGATAAATATTTATATTCTTTTTCTTCCATATTCTTACTTCCTACTTCACAACCCAAAAGGTTGGCATATCCCGCAAACCATGCGATCCTGCAGCGACAGGTTGGTTTACAATTTGATTATCAATGACAAGTTCTGTAGAACTTCCACCATCCATATTAGCAGCGTTGATTGCCCCATAGTTTTCCATAATTTCTGTTAAATCATTCATATCGGCACCTATACTTGAAGCAAGACGTCCATTGATGACCAAAAATAGCACAATTCCATCTGCTCGCTGTCCAATCGCTGTACGAGGAGCAATCCCCCAACCTCCATTTCCTTTTACAAAGGAACTTTTTCCGTTGACAATTAAGAAAGGCCCAAACTCGATGGCATCCCGGTAACCTACTTCCAAAGCTTCTTTAGCACTATATTTTCCAAGAAGAAATTTATTGTCTTTGGTAAAACCTACAAATCCTCCACCCATATTGGCATCTTCATAATCACTCACAATTTTTCCATTTTGAATGACGGTTCCATGAGGAAGTGCCCCATTGCTGTTCCAATCCGGATCATAAAATCCGCCAGCATTCATGGCAACCCGTGCATTTTCTCTTTTGGCAACCGTTGTAATGGCTTCCCCTCTTACTCTTAAATACTGTGTTGTTGCAATATGAACGCGTGATGGATCATAAATTGCCACCAAATAACCTTGATAGCCTTTCCCAGCAACTTCAATCAATTTGAATAAATCATTGCCTTCATCCTTTTTTAAAATTTGTTCTTCATAAGAAGATGCATAAATAATCCGGTTTGAAGTGTACTTTTTAAATACAATTAAATCCGGATTGCTCGCTTCATCTGCTTCGATCAGTTTATTTTGTTGTAGTACTTTTTGAATAACTTCATCGCTATAGAAAAAAGTGGCGAGATACTGATGATTCATTGTAGTCATAGCGGATGTAATCCAAAAATTACGAAAGCCATCCCAAGGTCCATAAAATAAAAACCAAAAACTACCAAGTCCCAAGACAAAAAGAAAAGAAAGGAAGAGAATACATTTTTTCCGAAAAGAAAATGTCTTCGGTTTTTTCTGTTCTTTTTCTTTCTCATATTGTTCCAGTTGTCTATTTTCCATCTTCTACTTCCTCCTTACCACTATATTTCTTATCTTGGTTGTAATCTATATACGTGCGCTTCGTTTTGTAAGACTCTACTTGTTCTTCCTTCTTTCCAATCCAAGTATTATACGCATCAATCTGTTTATTGTAAGCATCTACATCACTTACAAAACTGTTGATAACTTGTTCATAGGCAAGGGAAAAAGAACTACATTTTGTATTGATGGAAACATCTGGATAAATAACACCATCACAAGCCTTTTTTAGAGACTTAGAAGCAGTCGCTACTTGCTTCACTATCTTTTCTGCTTCTTTTAACATTTCTTTATTCCCAGGATCTTTTTCCTTGAATGTATTGTAGTATGTATCTTTAAAAACAGAGGCATAAAGCTGATCTCGTATCGTGTTGTAAGACTCAATAGAAGACTTAAAAGTTACATATTCTTTTTGAATTTTTTTCATTTCTTTTCTTGTTTCCGTTTTATCTTCCAAAAAGCCTAAAATAAACCAAATGATAAAGACAACAAAAAGAAGAAAAATAACCCCACAACCAATTCCGATTTTCTTTTTTGTATTTTTCTTCATCTTAATCCCTCACAACTTACTATCATAAAGATAACAAAAGAAGGTTATTTTGTAAAGATACATCAAGGTGCAGTACTATTTCTTTTTCATCTTCGTTTTAGGATTTGCATCTTCTGTTTCCTTTACAATATAGATAGGTCTTTTTTTCGTTTCTAAATAAGTTTTGGAAAGGTATTCTCCAATGACTCCAAAGAAGAAAAGCTGAATGCCTGATACAAAGATAATGATACAGGCAAGACTTGGCCAACCACCAACTGGATCTCCCCATACTAGTGTTTTAATTACAATCACTAAAATCATAATGAAAGCAATTAAACAGAAAAGAATTCCAATGAAAGAGGATAGCACCAGGGGTGTGGTAGAAAAAGCAACAATGGCTTCGATTGCATACCGAAATAATTTCCAGAAACTCCATTTCGATTTTCCTACTTTCCTCTCAGGTGTTTCATAAGCAATCCACTTTGTATCAAATCCTACAAAACTAAACAGTCCTTTGCTATAACGATTGTATTCTTGCATGGAGATAACAGCATCTTTCATCTGCTTTGTCATGAGGCGAAAGTCTCTAGCCCCTGCGACCATTTCAGTAGAAGATACTTTGGCAATGATTTTATAATAGCAACTTGTAAAAAACCTGCGTAACAGCGAATAATCTTTATGGCTTGCTGTCTTTAATCCAACACAGTCAATCTCTTCTTCCAGCAGCATTTTATACATTTTAGGAAGATATTCTGGAGGATCCTGTAAATCAACATCCATCACAGCAACATAGTCTCCTTCTGCATACTTTAACCCTGCAAGAAGGGCTGCTTCCTTTCCAAAGTTTCTTGAAAACGAAAGATAGCGAACCTTTTTATCTTCTTTCGCAAGACTTCGCATTCTTTCTAAGCTCTTGTCCTTGCTTCCATCATTGACAAAGATAAGTTCCAAAGTACAAGTTTTCATGGTTTTAAAAACTTTGGTTATTTCCTGATAAAAGATAGGAATCGCTTCTTCCTCATTATAACAAGGGACAATCACAGATATTTTAGTCATTTACTTCACTCCTTTTTTACGAAAAATAATCCATTTACTTGCCAAATAATTTAAAATAATTACAACGATATTCATCAAAATTTTAACAGCCATCTTATTCCAAAGAAGCAGTCCAAAGAAAACATAAAGCCCTAACATATCAACAAAATAAGAAAAAATTCTTGCAAGAAAGAAAGTTCCCATTTCAAAGAGTAACGTCTTTCCTTTGGTATTCTTTTGTTCAAAAACAAAGAATTTATTGGTAATATATGCGAATAAAACAGATAAAATCCAAGCAATCGTATTGTTTACATATGGATTAACACCCACTTTGTCTAAAATCCAAAAGCTAAGAAGATTGACAAGCGTAGTACAAACACCAAAGAATAAGTAGGAAAGCACTTCTCTCATCCGATTGTACCAACTGATATGATCATCATCAATCTCTCTTTCGATAGCTTTTAAAAATTTTTGATGGTTACTCCGATATTTTTTGGGTTTAAACGTTTTACTTTTCTCATAAATCTTTTCAAACTTAGAAAAGTCTTTAAGCGGCAACAAGTACCCTTGTTTGGCAAAGGCAGTAACAAGTTCCAACTGATGATCATTGGTATGTTCATTATATTTTGAAAGACGAGGTGCAGCAATTACCTTTTTTCCTTTTTTTAAAGCAGACAAAATAGAACCAACCCCACCATGACTAATGACTAAATCGGCATCCTTCATCAATTTTTCAAATTCATCCACAGGAATTAAATCAAATACTTCCATCACATCACTTTTATAGGGTGTATAGCCTGCTTGGACGATGACTTTTTCTTGAATCACGCCTTTTTTGATTGCCTTTTCAATCACTTTGAGGAGTCTTGAAAACGGTTTATCTTGTGTTCCTAATGTTACTAATATCATCAATAAATCCACCCTTCATAGCTTGCTTTGGGATAAAGTTTTAACATACTTTCCCACTGTACAATAAATGTATCTGCGAATTTATAAATAAGTCTTCCTGTTATCGTTTTAGAATGAATATTAGCAAATGTTTCAATATAGATAATTTTGCTTCCAAAAATTTTCCCAAGACAACATATAGGCCCAGCAGTATGGGCACCTGTTGTTACAATATAATCTGGATGATACTTAAAGTAAAGATAGAGACTTTTGAAGCAGTTCAAGAAAAGCTTAAAAGGATAGGAAAAAGGATGATCTTTGGTTCCATACATTAAATAAGAAACAGACTTATATTTTTTTTGTAAGTCCATATTCGACTTTGTCTTCTCCGTCACAAGACTATACGCATACTGTTCAAAAAGACTTTCTAGTTGTAAAAGTTCTGCCAAATGTCCTCCGGTACTTGCAATAAACATGACTCGTTTTTTCATTTCGAACTCCTTTGTAATAAAGAAAGCCACATTTTTTCTACATGCTTTCTACTGTATTTGCGAACACTTTCTTTGGCATTTTTTCCTAGTTCCTCGCGAACTTCTTTCTTTTTCATTAAATCTTCTACTTTCTTAAGATAAGCAGTAGAATTTCTATTTTTAATCAAATAACCATTGTATCCACTTTGAATAATTTCTCTTGCCCCTTCCGCAGAATCATAGGCAATACAAGGAAGACCATGACTCATGGCTTCAATTAGCACAATTCCAAAAGATTCTGTATAAGAAGTCATGAGGTAAATGGAGGATGCTTCAAGAAGCTTGGCAATTTCTTTACTATTTTGAAAACCGTGAAGCGTTACAAAGGATTCTAAATGTTCTTTTTTGATTTTCTCGTCCAATTTTTTTCTTTCCTTGCCATCTCCTACAATGTCAAGATGCCAATCTGGGTGCTTTTTCGCAAGATAAGGTGCAAGAGAAAGTAAATCGAAATAGCCTTTTTCAGGAGAAAGTCTACCCACAGAAATCAAGTGTTTTTCAAGAAGTGAAGCACTCGTTCTTGGAAAGGTTTCTAACATGTTAGGAATATAGATGCACTTACAAGGATAAGGTCGCATTTGTTTTTTATAAAATTTCTCTAAGTCTTTCGATACCAAAACCAAAATATCTAAGCCTTTACAACTTCTTACAATGTCTCTTGCATATTTTTCATTGTTATGATGGTGGTTATGCTCCCACCCTATTTTTAGGGCAGATTCTTTTCCATAAAGAGAAAGCCATTCATCTAAAATATCTCTTGTTGCAATCAAGATATCAGCATCACTTGTCTCAATAGCTTCAACCATGACTTTCCGTCTTAAATAAAGTGTTTTAACTCCCTTCATTCCTTCTTTTAAAGCAGTAACTATCTTCTTTTTAGAAAAGGCTTCACGAAATGCTTCACGATTGGGTTTTCTATCTTCTAGTAAATACCTAATTTTTACAGCAGGAGAAAGCGAAAATACAGGTTTTTCATACAGTTTATAAATTGAAATAATTTCAACCTCATAGGAAGAAGCAAGCAAATTTGCTAAAGAGACAATACATTTTTCAATGCCACCATATCCAAGATGAAGGGCTAAAATAGATACTTTTTTCATGAGTTTTCCTCTTTTCTACTTTTATTATAAAGAAAAACAAAAGAATTGTCTATTCCTTAGTGTCAACCAAAGACAACGACAATTCTTATATTTTTACAACGCTTAAAACGATAAAACCTTCTCATCGAAAGATGGACTGCATTTTTATTTTTCTCTTAGAGCATTATCCAAAGTGTATCTCTTTGAAAAGATAGAAAATCATGAATCAACTTTTTTATTTAAAAACAAACGGATTACTACTTGTCCCTGTACCTTTTGAAAGGATGACACTCGATTTTAGATAAACGGCTGGCATCACGCTGCGACCCAAATTGCTTATACTGCAGTAATCGACATAGCCAGTAATGTAGCCACTGAACACACTGATGGCAGTACCAGCATATGGAGTTATGGTCAATTGATAATTACTGCTGTCATATAACCAATCGTTTGTATAACAGTCATTATAGCCTGTATCATCTCTCCAGCTGTAAAGCTCCTTCGCTAAACAGTTTTCCATGCTTATTGTGCTACCTCCTCCTGTCGCATATCCATAATCAAAAGGATAGATTAAACCAACTTTACCAACCCAAGAAACCGGTCTTGTCTTTTGACAATTTCCTGTTGTTGTGCATGTTTCTTTTCCTCGTTCGCTTTCATAAAACATTTCTGTTGTTACATCACTATAATTATTACTTCCCCCTAGGTACCATTTTGTATCTCCTATCATTTTTCTCGCTTCTTCATTAAGTCCTGTAGTCCTAAAATCACATGCCGTTGTTTCATTGCTTTTGCCATACGGACATTGCCCACTTTCTTGGTTCCAATAAATACTTCCTTTTCCCCCTGATGCGAGTGTATTTTCTTCATATCCTGGATTTAATAACATCATAAGTCTTGCATCTGTCCAGTCATTACTCCCATCACTTGACTCTGAAGAACCTGTCCCGCTTGGTTTGTTGTCCCAGTTTATTAGATTGCCTCCATCACTTGTTTGTAAAGGGTCTTTCCGTATTAGCTTGATTCTCTTCTCTTTCTTTCCATATCCATCTTCTACGGTGAATACTCCGATGATTCTCCATCCTGCTGTTTCTCCATTGAATGTTACATAGTTATTTGGGTCTTTTCCTATGTACCTATAATCTTTTAATTCTTCTGCTGTCCATCCTGATTGTTGTGCCCCTGCTGTATGGGTAAATGCATACATATTCTTTTTCTCTGTTTCACTACTATTTTCATAGGTTTTGTTATTTAAAAATTTGGCTAAAAGCTTCTCAGCACCTGAAATTTGTGGAATTTCTGTAGCATTTGATGGCCAAGAGAGTGGAGCTGTGCTAAGACCAACATTAAATCTTATATCGGTAGTGTGAATACCATGATCGGAGGAATACCCCACTATTTTAAAACTTCTCGTTTCTCCTTTTGCTAAAACCATACCAGATTTAGGCGGAACAGCACTGTATCCTCCTTCGGTATCATAGAAAAATTGTACTCCAGAATCAGGGCTTCTTGCATACATATTAAATTTTATATCAATTGGGTACGTATTTGTTACTGTAATAATAACACTTTCTAAGTTTCCATCAGGATAAGTATCAAGTTGATCTTCATATGATACTAAAGACAATAGTCCTGCTTTTATACTAATCACATTTGCTTTTTCTGTCTGTACTGTAAAATAAGCATAACTAAAGTAGCCTACAACAAGAAAAACACTAACGACTCCTACAACTAACAAATAACTCTTTTCTACTTTCCTTTTCAGTAATCTTTTCATAACAGTACACCTCTATTTTCTTAAGTGTACTA
>CANQVB010000034.1 GCA_947627225.1 uncultured Bacilli bacterium | reverse complement strand
CTACCCCCCCCCCAGTCAAGCTTTTGGATACAATTTTTTAAATTTAGAATACAGTATTATAGGTGATTTTTCATGTTTTATAAAAAAGAAAACACTGTCATTTCTTATGCTGTTTTTGGAAGTGGGAAAAAAACGATCCTCATTCTTCCTGGCTGGGGCGATACTGCCTGTACCTTTCAGGAAATCATCTCTTTCTTACAAAAAGACTACACCATTTATATTTTAGACTATCCTGGATTTGGAGAAAGCCCTGTTCTTTGTAAAGTGTGGACAATCTATGATTATGTGACCTTTCTTGCATCTTTTTTAAAAGACTTATCCATTACTCCTACTCTTGTCATTGGACACTCGTTTGGAGGACGTCTTGCGATTTTGTTGAGTGGCTATTTAAATCTTTCTTTTCCTAAAATTTTGCTCATGGATAGTGCGGGGATTAAACCAAGAAAAACATTGTCTTCTCTTTTTAAAAAATATAGCTATAAATTTTTAAAAGGACTCAAATGGATTCTTCCACAAAAAAAGAAAGACGCCTATCTTTCCTTTCTCTTTTCTAAATTTGCATCCAGTGATTATTATAATCTTCCTAGTTCTATGCGACTTACCTTTCAAAATATTATCCATGAAGACTTAAAACGCTATTTGCCCAAAATGGACAGTGAAGTCCTCTTACTTTGGGGAAAAGAAGATCAAGATACCCCCTTACGAGATGCCTACATCATGCACCGTAAAATCAAAGATAGTGAACTCATTGTTTTAGAACGTTGTGGACATTTCTGTTATTTAGAAAACCCCTATTTGACACTCAAAATTATTCTAGCCTTTCTAGAAGAAGATATCTCTTAAACTTCTTTTTGAATGTTCTCTAAAACTTCTAAGAAGAAGTTTTTTCTTTGTAGCAAGGTCTTTTCATCTTTTGCTTCAAAGCGAGCTGTAATGTTAGGACCCGTGTTAGAAGCACGAATGGATGCAAAGCCATCATCAAATAACACTTTAACACCATCAATGGTATGATAAGAATAGCCATTTTCTTTACAGTATGTTTCGAATTTACGAATCACTTCAAATTTCTTTTCATCCGAAGTTTTAATTTTCATCTCTTCCGTTTGAACGTAGTTTCCAATACCTGTCAATAAATCTTCAACTTGCTTGGATGTGTTGGATAAAATTTCGACCAAACGAAGACCTGCATAAAGACCACTATCAAAGCCTAAAAAACGATCTCTAAAATAAACATGCCCTGAAAATTCTCCACCAAAATCTAAATCTAAGTCATGGACTCCCTTTTTGGTATAGGAGTTTCCGGTACGAGACTCAATGGGTTTGGCACCTAGTTTTTCTATTTCTTCTTTTAAAGCGTTACTACATTTAATATCATAAAGAAAGGCTTTTTTTCTAACATGAGAAATGATGCTACGTATGATAATAATCATATACTCATCCATAGGAACAAAGCGTCCTTTATTTGAAATAACACCTACACGATCTCCATCGCCATCAAAAGCAAGCCCCACATCTGCTTTTTCTTTCAAAACCGCTTTCTTTAATGCTTCCAAATTTTCCTCTACAGATGGATCTGGATGATGGTTAGGGAAAGCGCCATCTGAAACATCAAAAAGTGAAATGAGTTCAATTGGAAACTGTTCATATAATTTTTTCGCAAAAGGAGAAGTTGTCCCGTTGCCACAATCAATCACTACTTTGACTCGTCTTGGACCAAAGCAAAGACCTTTATGAATGGCCTTGAAATATTCTTGTTCAACAGATAAATCGATTACTTTTCCAGATCCTTTTTGAAACTTTCCCTCTTGAATGAAGTGATAAAATTCCTGAATCTCGTCTCCTTTGATATTTTCTCCCTTTCGAAAAGCAATCTTAAATCCATTTTCATCCTTTGGATTATGGCTTGCCGTAATCATAATTCCTGCGGGGATATTTTCATTGAGACAAGCAAAATAATACATTGGTGTTGTACAAAGTCCTAAACGATATACATCTACTCCCGTATCTAAAATTCCATGAATTAAGGACTCTTCTAGGCTCTTTGAAGAAAGACGATTGTCGTGCCCTACAATACAACAAGACTCCTTTCTTTCTCTTACTTTACTTCCAAAGCCTTGTCCAATCTGATAGGCAACATCCTCATCAATATCTTTGGGATAAATCCCCCTTATATCATAGCCTCGAAAAATATAAGGACTTAACTCTTTCATCATAAAATCCTCCTATTCTTATTATAAATTGTCTTTTCATAACAGACAAGAAAGCAAAGAAAAGTTGACAGGAAAATGACAGTTATTTTACGATTTTTATAGATGGCTCCTCTTATTTTCTTTTGCCTCACGTAACTTTGCTATAGAGGGCATTTTGAGATTTAGGATGGGAGGAAGGGAAAACTTTACATGCATGGCTTGGAAAATGGTTTTTCGAATCATGGGATTGATTTTAGGAGTCACGTCTTTTTCTTCAAATCTTTTTTTGGAAATTTGAAGGTGATACATGGTCGTGATGGTAAGTGTTACATCCGTTACAAAAAGAATGAAAAACAATGCACTCAAAAGAAGCAATATCTTTCGATTGCTATTTTGAATGAAAAATTTTAAACATGGAAATAAATAAAAATATAAAAATAGACCTCCAAGTCCAAAAAGAACTGCATTAGAAAAACAAACTCTTCCTTTTATATTCCATTTCCTATCGCTATAATCCCACCATCTCAATTTAAAAATTTTCTCTAACAACAGACTACTTATATATTCTATGGAAGAACAAAGGAAGAAAGCAAGGGTAAAAACAAGAAAAGGTGCAGAAAAAGTATTTCGCTCTATCTTTGAAAAAACAAAGAAAAGGAGAAGAACACTCATGCCATAAATAGGACAGTATGGACCTAAGAAAAAACCACGACTTAAAGTGAATCTTTTTTGTATTATAAAACAATGCATGATTTCACAAAGGTATCCTAGTATAGAAAATAGAAAGAAATAGAAAAATAGAAAAAGAAAATATTCCATCACCAACACACCTCGTATTCTAACCTATCCAATTTTATTCTATGGGTTTTTCTAGCGTTTCATGTCTTTTGGGTCCTTCCTTTCATATCGCTATCCTCTTTTTTAGAGGCTGTTTTTATGGTTTTTCAATGTTGTAGAAAAAATTGGTTTTTTATTTTTGACAGAACCTTTCCTTTTTGTTAAAATAGCTACGCGTAAAAAGGAAGGAAGAAATATATGAACATTTTTGAAAGTTTAGATACACAGCATGAAAAAAGCATTTATACGTTTATGGATTCACATGCCAATACCTATCATATGAAGATGTCTAAATCTTTTTTTCAACCACACCAACAAGAACAATACTTTTTAAAACTTTATACATCCTGCCAAAATAAAATACTATGTGTTGGTTATATTTATTTCTATGTCAATTTGGATCAGAAAGAAAGTGCATTCATTGGCGAATATGTTAAACCAGAATATCGATTTCAGGGATTGGGTAACTTACTCCTTTCAAGTTGGGTTAGACTCTGTTTAGATGAAGAACTCCAAATTTTAACAACCTACAAAAAACAAAGAAAACCGTTTCTTCTTTATTTATTGAAAACGTTTGATTTTGAGATACCAGATCATACATTGTATGAAAAGAGTTTTGATACCATCTGGATTTGCAAAAACATGTTGGATGTCAAACAAAAATGCTTATTTTTTAAAAGTGCTCTACAATCGATTCATTTTCAAAACAGTAAAATAAGGTACGCAGATAATTATGTGATTCTCAATTCAAATTATGCGGATAAAAGCCTAGACGAATTAAAACAACTGCAAGAAGAAAAGCCTCATATTCCAAATATAGAAATATTAAACCAGGTGTTATTATCAAGAAAGTATTATATAGAAGATAAAGAAGCTGCTTATCAAAAGGTTTTAGAAGTACATCGGAAATTTAAAAAATAGGATCCCTGCCATATGGTCGATAGGATCCTATTTCATTTGGAAAAATCAAACAAAAAGAGCCCTTTATTGCTCTTCTTTTGGTAAGACTTTTAATGTCGTTTTATTCGATAAATCGAGATTTTTTAGAATTTGATCTAAAGTTCTTTTATTCATCGAGCGAATCTTTTCCACACGATTCGTGATGAGTTCATGATAAAGAACCAAATCATCATAAATACAATCTCCCATGCTTCCCACATAATCCATCATCCGATATTCAGATGCAATCCAAACTTTCTTTTGACGCTCTATTTCATCGACACGAATTTCAACAGTTTGAAGGCGTTCTAAAATCGCAGAAAGTAAGTAATCTGGTTTCGTTGTTTCCGCATAAACCAGCAAAGCTTTTGTATTTTTAGAATATTCATCTTCCCATTCATAATCCATGTGGGTAAAAAGTTGTTTTTCTCTTGCTTCTTGACGAAAGGAAGAAGTAGGACCAAACGTTAAAGTAAAAAACAGATTGAGATATAAATTCAGTTCTAAGTCAGAAAGAGAAAACTTTCTTTTATCGATTTTGCATGCAATTGCCAGTTTTGGAACCATCACATTGGCCCTTAAAATGTCTTCTGCTTTTTTTGGTTTAATGGGTTCTTTGACCTCTTTGCGTTTGATGGGAACACTGCATGTTTTAAATTCTTTCTGCTTAATGACATCCAGGGCTTCTATTTCACTAAAATTTCCAAGAATAATGATAAACATATTATCTGGGCGATAAAAGGCATTATAGCAATCATAAAGTTGTTCTTTGGTTATACTTTGAATATCTTTTTCTGTTCCTAAAACGTCAAGGCGCTTGTTATCTTCTATATATAAATTTTCATGTAAGGTCTCTTCCATTTGAAAATCTGGGATATCTTTATACATTTTATACTCTTCTAAAATAATTCCCTTTTCTTTTTCTACATTTTCATCCGTAAAATAAGGTTGGTTTACAAAATCGATTAAATAACTTAAATTTTCTTTGAAATTTTTTGTTCCAGAACAGTAGTATCTTGTAGAATCATAGGACGTTGCAGCATTGGCATCCGTTCCACTTTTGGCAAAGAAAGCAAAAGGGTCTTCTCCATTTTCTTGGGCAAATATCTTATGTTCTAAAAAGTGGGCAATTCCACTTGGAAAACGCGTCATCTTTTTGGTAGAAGGTGCCGTAAACTCTAATGTACTCGCACCAATATGAACCCCATAAACCGCAAGATAGTTGTGCCTTTTCGCATCTGGAGCTAAATAAATGTTCAGCCCATTTTCCAGTGTTTCGTGATACACCGTCATTGCATCATTCAATCGTAGTTTCTTCATGACTTCCTCCTTCCAAAGTATAAATCAAGTCAAGCTTTACTTTTTTTGCGACGGCAACGACCTGTTCTTTTGTCACTTCTCTCATCTTTTGTTTTTTCGTTTCAATATCATCAACCCCAAGCAATTCCATCATATAATAGCTTTCCGCAAGTCGTCCCATAGAATCTTCAATGGCATCAAAGCTTGCCAGATAAAATTCTTTGGCTTTGCAAAGAGCCTCCTCCATAAAATCTCCATGCACAAGTGTTTTTAGCTGATTTTGAATGGCCTTAATGGCTTGTTTTTTTCCATCTTTTGGAATTCCTGCCATAATCAGAAGACAATTATCTAGCTTGTTCGGTACACTTCTTATGCTGTAGCAAAGGGAATTTTTTTCTCTTACTTCTGTAAAAAGAAGAGAATCTGCACTACCACCTAAAATGATATTATAAAGGGTAAGTGGATAATTTCTTTCATATTCTGTTAAATTGCAAAGTCTACAAACCATCACTAATTTGGTCTGTGCTGCTTCTACTGTTTCAACCGCTGATCGCACTCGTTTAGGTAGCACTGGATCTGGTAAAATGGCAGTTTCCTTTTTTCCTTTATAGGTTTTAAACTGAAAGATTTCCGTAATATCTTTCATGACTTCTTCTACTTCGATATCACCAATTACAAAAATATCAATTTTATCTTTTTGAATCATTGTTTGATACGCTTCATATAAAGATTCTTGCGTAATATTTTTGATATCCTCTAAATATCCTTCTCCACGAATCGAAAGTGGACTTTTGCTATCCACCTTTTCAAGAGCACGAACAATACTATAATGTGATAAATCCTCTTTACTTGTCTTTAATCTCGTTTCTAGTTCATTTCGAACCATTTCAAAATCTTTGGCGCAAAATGCTTTATTTTCTACATTTGGTTCCAATAATATTTCATGAAAAAGCTCCAAACTTTTTCTAAAGTTTCCTGTTTGGGTATAGCGATCTTGCAAGACAGAAAGCGTAAAGCAAGTGTCCATCAAGGATCCAATTCTACGATTTGTAGCACTGATTTGTGCTGCATATAAATCTTGACACCGAATGGAAATTTCCCTTTTAGAAGGGGTTTTAGCAGTAGAACAAAGTAATAAATTTACAAGAAAATTACGTGCTGTAATCTTTTCTTTTTGAATGGTATTATGAAAATGCATTTTTACCAAAATACTCTTAAAAGCTGTTGTTTGAATCAAATGCAGTTGATAGGAACCTAAGTCTTTCTTTACATATTGCATATTATCCCTCTTTTCTTTTTTATTATTTGCTTCTTCTTTTCTTTTTATAACACAATCGCATCCAATGCCAATAAAATCATCTCATCCATTCTATTTTGTCTTTCTTCACTAGATAAATGAGCCTTTTCGTGTTGACTATCCACAACCGTTAAAAGACAAGCGGTTTGTTTATGAAGATGTTTTCCGATGGCAAAAAGTGCGGCAGCTTCCATCTCATAAGCAAGAATTTGTTCATGATTTGGAACTTGACTTAAAAATCTTTCTGTTTCCACGTAAAGATCAAACGCATCTGTTGTACAGATGGGACCTTCTACAAGAGATATGTTTTTCTTTTTCGCAGCTTTTTGAATACATGCATTGAGTTGCGTACTTGCATGAAAGACGGTAGCTGTATCATTAAAAAATAAGGATGGGTAGTTTGATTTCGTATAACTTTGCGTGGCTAAGATGATATCTTTGATATGGATTCCTTCTTGATACGTTCCACAGGTACCAATGCGAATGAGCGTCTCTACGCCATAGAATTTACAAAGTTCATAGGCATAAATTCCCATGCTTGGCATTCCCATTCCTGTTGCAAAAACAGTCACTTTTTCACCTTTATAAGTACCTGTATATCCAAACATGCCTCGAACTTGGTTGACTAACTTCGCATCTTCCAAGAAATGTTTTGCAATATATTGCGCCCGTAAGGGATCTCCTGGTAATAATACTTTTTTGGCAATTTCATTTTTTTGACTTTCAATATGGGCTGTCATGTTCTAAATCCTCCATTTCTTTTCTTTTTATTATATATTTTTCAAAAAAAGAAGAAAAACATCGCTCGTTTATTCTGTCTTTTCTTGTTCTTCTAACTTCACTAAGACTTCTCTTGGTTTTGATCCATTTTGTGGTCCAATAATTCCTCGTTCTTCTAATAAGTCAATAATTCTAGCAGCACGATTATACCCCAACTTAAAGCGCCGTTGTAAAAAAGAGGCAGATGCTTTTTGGTTTTCCACGACAAAAGCAACAATCTCATTATAAAGCGGATCTTCATACTCTTCTTCCTGATTCATATCTTCCTTTTGACTTGCGCTTTTTTCTCCTGTTTGCTCTTCAAGGTGCATCAGGGCATCATCATATTCTGCTTTTTGTTGTTCTACAGTGTAATCAATCAATCGTTTAATTTCATCATCCCCAATAAAAGCACCTTGTACACGCTGGGGTGAAATCTCTCCCATAGGAAGAAAAAGCATGTCCCCTTTTCCCAGTAATTTTTCAGCGCCAGTTGCATCTAAAATCGTTCGTGAATCAATTCCACTCCCTACAGCAAAAGAAATACGAGATGGGATGTTTGCCTTAATCAGACCTGTGATTACATCTGCAGAAGGTCTTTGGGTTGCAACAATCATGTGAATTCCAGCCGCACGCGCTTTTTGGGCAATACGAAGAATGGAAGCTTCTACTTCTTTCGCTGCGACCATCATTAAATCTGCAAGCTCATCAATGATAATGACAATGTAGGGCATTTTTTGTTTTTGTTCTTCTTCCCCATGCGTTTTGTTCCACGCATCAACATAGGCATTGTAAGTTCCTATACTTTTTGTCTTGGTTTCACTGAACCACTCATAACGTCTTTCCATCTCTGCGACCATTTTAGAAAGTGCAATGGATGCTTTTTTAGGATCTGAGACAACCGGACATAAAAGATGAGGAATTCCATTATAGACAGAAAGTTCTACCACTTTAGGATCTACCATCACCAGTTTGACTTCATCTGGTTTTGCCCGCATAAGAATAGAAGAAATAATACCATTAATACAAACCGATTTACCAGAACCTGTCGTTCCTGCGACTAAAAGGTGTGGTGTCTTATCAATTTCACACCAAACTACATTTCCCATAATATTTTTTCCAAGCGGAACCAGAAGTTTGCTACTATCTTTTTCTTTTGGAATTTTCTCAATAATTTCTCGAAAAGAAACCGGTGTAGTCTCAGCATTTGCAAGTTCAATTCCAACGGTACTTTTTCCTGGAATTGGTGCTTCAATTCGAACATCTCTTGTAGCAAGTGCCAAAGAAATCTCCCTGTGAATCCCAAGAAGCTTGCTTACTTTCGTACCAGATTGCAGTTCCAGTTCATATTGTGTAACGGTCGGGCCAATATGCACTTCGACCACTTTTCCGATAATACCAAAATCTTTTAACACGTTTTCAAGGGCAATGATATTCTTTTCAATCATACCTTGATTCATATTTTTTTTGTTTTTCTTCGGTGCATTTAGAAGCGAAACAGGTGGCAAATTGTATTGGTGTTTTTCCTTTGTTTTATTCGGCTGATTAGACTTCGTTTCTTCTTCCTCTTTGAACGCCTCTTTTGGAGATTTTGAAAGTTCATCGATACTGGTAATTACAAGATGCTTATCGGGTGTAGAAACAACGCCTGAAGCAGGCACTTTTTCATCCTCTTCTTCTCCATCAATAATCAGTGGTTTCGAAGAGGTATCTTTCTTTCTTTTTTGTAAGGTATCCTTGCTTTTCTGGACTGATTTTTGAATCAAATCGACAAGAGAAAAACCTGTGAACATTGTAAATCCAAAAATCACAAAAACCCATGCAATAATCTGCATCCCTTGACTGGAAAAAAGAAGTGTAAAGAGGATTGCAAAAACACCTCCAATGATTCCTCCCCCTGCAATTTCAGGCGTAAGTCCGTTCATAATTTGATTAAAAGAAGTGATTAATTTATCCAAAGTAGCGCCAAAGATCGTCCCTATGTTTCCTGCATTTTCAAGCACATAATCTTGATGCATTAAAACAAGAAGACCAATGCTTAACAAATAAAGTCCCAAGAGTTTTGTCGTGATAAAGTTTGGCCATTCTCTTTTTAATACCAAATATCCACCAATGATAAAAAGCACCACTAAAAATACATTATAGCCAACACCTGTTAAGAAAAGTCCAAAAGAGGCAATGAGACAACCAACAGGTCCATACTTTCCAATTCCAAGAATCGCTGCTAGGATTAAAAGGATTCCATACAACTCACAACTGTATGCAAATTCTTTTTTATTTTCCTTCTTTTTTTTCTTTTTTGCCATGTCATCACGTCCTTTACCTTATACTTAAATTATACCCTTTTTTAGATAAATAAAAAAGAGAAAGTGTGTCATTTGACAACACTTTCCAAATAGTAACCCCCTGATTGATACTGAAAAGTATATGTGATTACTGGTAAAGATTCTTGTACACTAGAAATTGCTTGATTTAGATAATTCGGATAATCTTGCTGGTTATAAAGTGCATTCCCATAAGTTGCTGCTAAATCAATGATTGGATTTTGATTGATGCTTGCATCTTCTGGTGTTAGAAAAAGGCGAGCAATATAAGTAGTCGTTGGATCTTTTACATAGTAAAGTTGTTTGATTTTGATGAGGATTTCTTTACTTTCCTTGTCTTTACTTCCCTCGATATAACTATTTTTTGTCGCAATATTTCCAACTGCTGGGGAAGTAGTTCTCGTGTAAGTTTTCTTAGAAGCATCATAGACGTAACAACTCGTTACATCTGTACAAGCTGGACTTTCATTTGAAATGGAAGCTTTAGGTCCAAAATAACGCTTTAAAATTTCATTGATCCTCTCTTTACTTACACCCCTTGAAAAATCAACATACTCTTTATCTTTAATGGTCTCAATAAATTGAAACGCTTTTTCGAAACTTAAAGTACTTGCATCAAAACTTCCATATGGAAGCATTCCATCATAAAAAGAAATTTTATCTAAAATATAGGTTTGCTCATTTTCTGTCAAAGGTATACGTGTATTTTCTTCGACTTGCGTTGGTTTTTTTTCTGTTTTTTTATGGGTTGTTTTCAAGTAGTATTGCACGCCAAAGAAAACACCCACACCAATCAATAAAAGCAACAGGATGACTAAAATACCAGGTATCTTTCTTTTCTTTTCTACATACATTTTCCCACTTCCTATTCTATTTCTATTATACCAAATTTCTTTGCATTTAGGAAAGATTTCAATTTTCTTTGATCAAGATATGAAAAAAGCACTTGTTGTGCAAGTACTTTCTTTAGAAATTTTTATCTCGTAAGAACGGAGGAAAATCATAGTCGCTCTCTTCCTCTTCTTCTTTGGCAATATCCGGAACTTGTACTTTTGGTTCTGTTGCAATATAGTCAAATTCTACGTCACTTCTTGTTCTTCTTGGTTGGGTAGAACTTGCGACATTGGAAAAGATTGGTTGTGTTTCTTTTTGATGTCCTCCCTTATCAAAGCCTGTGGCAATCACCGTGACAATCACTTCATCAGATAAATTTTCATTGATGACAGAACCAAAGATTGTATTGATATCGGTATTGGATGCAGCCCGTACTACTTCAGCAGCTTGTTCTGCTTCAAACAGTGTTAAATTCACACCACCTGTAATATTGACAATCGCATCTGTTGCGCCTGAAATAGAAGTTTCAAGAAGTGGACTTGAAACAGCTTGCTTGGCTGCTTCAATGGCACGATCTTCACCCATTCCAATCCCAATTCCAATGATGGCATTACCAGAATCTTTCATGACTGCTTTGACATCAGCAAAATCAAGATTGACAAGTCCAACTACGGCAATCAAATCAGAGATAGATTGTACACCACGTCTTAAAACATTATCTACTTCTTTAAATGCTTCAAGCATTGGGGTTGTTTTATCAATAATTTCTCGCAGTCTATCATTTGGAATTACAATGAGTGTATCTACATGTTTCTTTAATTCCTCTAAACCTTCGAGCGCATTTTTCATTCTGCGTTTTCCTTCAAACGTGAACGGTTTTGTAACAATGGCAACCGTAAGTGCTCCAAGCGCTTGGGCAATTTCTGCAACAACGGGTGCTGCTCCTGTTCCGGTTCCACCGCCCATTCCACAAGTTACAAAAACCATATCTGCGCCACTTAAGGCATCTTCAATTTCTTTCTTAGATTCAATGGCTGCTTCTTTTCCAATATCAGGAGAGGCACCTGCGCCTAATCCATCCGTAAGGGTTGCTCCGATTTGAATTTTTACATCTGCTTTGGAACTATTTAAAACTTGCAAATCTGTATTTGCAGCAATAAACTCTACTCCTTTAACACCTGATTCTACCATTCGATTGATGGCATTATTTCCACCACCACCAAGGCCAATGACTTTAATCTTGGCGAGTTGGTCCATTTCTAATCCGTTTATCATTTTCCGTCCTCCTTAATTGTCCATCATATGTCCAAAAAATTTATTGATACTGCCGTCTACTCCAATTACACCTCGTTTTTTGGGTGCAACGAAACTGCTGATTACTTCTTCTTTAAACATGGTTCCATTTTCCTCTAAGAAACTACATTTTTTGTGATAGTATTTGCAACTGCCAAAGACGGTTGTGAACTTATTATGTCTTGCACCTAATTCCTGCATATTCCATACACTCGCTTTGTGTCCGAAAAGATCTTCTACCAAATAAGAAAATCCTGCTAGTTCGCTTATACCACCTACTACGATTATATAACTAATTTCTCGTTTTGTTAAGTTATTTATTGCATTTTTCACAAGTTTTAGTATCTCTTGTATTCTGGATTCAATAATTTTTGAAGTTTCCGCTTGATTTAAATTTAATTTTTCTCCATTTGTCTTAGTGACTTCCATCCATTCATTGGTATCTGCATATCGATATGAGGTAATGGCAAATGTTTCTTTCATTGTTCTCGCTGGTTCAATTGGAATTTTATAAATATAAGATAAGTCTTTGTCTACAAAACGACTTCCAACAGGAATATTCTCATTTTTAATCAAAATGCCTTTATTAAAAATCGAAACGGAAGATTCATCTTCTCCTAGATTGAGAATAGCACCCATTTTTCGATTTAAATCATGACTTTCACATGTTTCATAATCTGCTTGTGGGGCAAAAACATAATCTTTGATATGAACGCCTACCATTCTAAATACTTGTAAAAATGGAGCAAGAACTTCTTTAGAAATCGTAGCCATCACGACTTTCGAAAACAAAACATTTCCTTCTTTTCCTTTTGGATCAAACACACTATTTCCATCATCAATACTAAAGGAAATCGGTAGAACACTGATCAACTCTTCCCCTGTATCATATTGATGAAAAACTGCATCTTTCATTGCTTTTTTTACATCATATCCTTGCACCACTTTTTCTTCAATAGAACTTGTTCCTTTCTGCATGGTAAATGTAGCCATATGAGGCGGTAAGACAAGAATGGCTTCTGTAATCTTTAATCCAATTTCTTCTTCCGTTTTCTTTAAAGCATGTAGTAAGTCAGAGGCACAGACTTTACTATCCACAATCTGTCTTTTTTTAACGCCATTTGAAGGAACGGAAACCGCACTTAAAACATGATATTGATTACCAATTACTTCTTGGACAAGCACTTTAATTTCATTTGAGCCCAATTCAATCCCAGTATAAATTTTTGCCATCATGACTAGCCTCCTATTATTTCCATTATACAATGCCTCTGTTTTATTTGTCAAAAAAGAATAAAAGGAAGATTTTTAAAACCTTCTTGAAAGATATCCTTTGCTTTTTAAACTGTTTCTATTCTAATCCATAGTATATCTCTTTTTCGTTTCCTTGTCACCTTTTCTTCCCTAGTTTGACAGTTTTAATTTTATTTCATCTATAATCCCTTACATATAAAGGGTTTTACAAATTTTAATCCGTGC
>CANQVB010000033.1 GCA_947627225.1 uncultured Bacilli bacterium | reverse complement strand
AAATCCAGTAAAATAAGTAAAAAATAGTATCTTTTTTTAAAGAAAAGTGCTATTATATAGGAAATTTAAGTTAAATTATTCCATTCAAAAGGAACGAGAAGTTAAAAAATTTTTTTTGAAAAGAAGTAACGTCCCGTATGTTTTGAAAATATGAGTGTATTTTGGCTTAAATTTTGATTTGGGATTTTTAGATTATTATTTTCTTAATAATCTGTAAGATAGGTCTATATCGTCATAGTCTATCTTTTTAATATGTAATTTATTGAGATTATCTTGTCCTAAAAATAACAATATGGAATCATAGGGAGAATGGTTATTTAAAGATAATCTAGGAGTAGAATTGATATGAGAAGCAATTAAATAACAATCCTCTTGAGATAAGGAAGCAAAAGAAGAACCTTTAGGTAAAATATAACGAATGAATTCATGATTTTTTTCGATACTTCCTTTTTGCCAAGAGCAATTAGGGTCACAATAAAAAACAGAAGAAAGTTTTTCACCAGAGGAGATATCTAATTCAATACTTTCAGGATCGGAGAATTCAGGACCATTATCAGTTAAAATCACTTCAAATAATCTTTTGAATTCATCAATCCCCAATAAATTCTTAAAGTGATTGAAGACTTCGGTAACATAAACAGATTTTTTATAAGGCAATAAATAAATAAGCATAAAGTTAAATTGTCTAAAAAGAAGAGTAAGCATGCATTTACCACCTTTGCCACCAGAAGTACCAATAACAGTATCCATCTCAACAATAGAAGCATTGGGATGATATTCCATATATTCTTTAAAATCAGTATAAAATCTACCAACCTTAATAGAAGTATCAACTTTTTCTTTGTGGTAATCATATTCCTTTTTAAGTTTCCATTTAACTTTGCGTTGTAAATCAATATTTCTCACATTTAATAAACCAAGATCAATATATTTATAAAAAGTAGTTTTAGAAAAAGGGAGTAATTCAGGGTGTTCAATATAAATTTGGTTAATGGAATGATTTTGATAAATCATGAGAGGAGAAATAACATCATTGATAGAAGCAATTTGTTCTTTAGTAATATAAAGATGTTCTCTTTGAGAAATAAGAGTTTGTTTGTATTCATTATAAGCAATATGAGCAGAATAAGAAAATTTTTGCTTTTTACAATGATGAAACTTATCACAAGCATTACAGACATAGGGAGGTTTGGAATCAAAGCAACAAGGTCTAGTAGAGGAAGCAGAACCTCTTAAGACTCTATGCTTTAAAACTTCTTTAGAAATACAAGTTCTATCCTTATGTAATCTGTTAGAAATCTGAGAGAAATTAAAGTTGTGATTTAAAAACTCTTCAATAACACATCTATCTTCAAAAGATAAATGTTTGTATTTTTTGGCATTCATAAATAAAGCTCCTTTCATATAAGCCAAAATACGAGAAACTATTATAAAACAATTATAAGTAAGTAACAAATAAAGATAAACTTTATTTGGAAAAATATTGTAAAAGAATAAAAAATAAATACAAGGATCAAGATGAACTCACTACGTTCGTCCTTGTATTTATTTTTATATTCCCCCTTTGTAGTTAAGAAGTAACGTCACGTTCCAATAAAAACGGGACGTTAAGTAAATAATTTACGGAAAAATTTCCTTCTTTTTTTGTACTAAAAGGCTTGACTGGGGGGGGGGTAGTTTGTAGTACACTTAAGAAAATAGAGGTGTACTGTTATGAAAAAATTGTTTCAAAGAAAAGTAGAAAAGAGTTATTTGTTACTGGTAGGAGTCGTGAGTATATTTTTAATTGTAGGCTACTTTAGTTATGCTTATTTTACAGTGCAAACAGAAAAAGCAAATGTGATTACAATTAAGGTAGGAACATTAAGTGTAGAAACGAAAGTAGATGGCGTAGCAAGTAATCAATTGATAGTAAAGGCTAGTGAAACCAAAGAATTTAATGTAACAATCAAAAACACGAATACCAGAATAGCAAGATATAATTTTTACTACAAAGGAAATTTATCGAGTGGAGTAGAAGTAGGCTATGTCAATGAAGAAGGAGTAAACACACCACCAGAAGCAAAAGGAGTCAATATCAATGCGAATGGAACACAGACTTATAAGATAAAGGTAAAAAATGGAACAAGTAGTAGTCAAACAATTACAATTGCTTCAGATGTAGGACTAGACTACAACGATTTGAAACTACCTAGTGGTGGGCATTTGTTTGAAGAAGCACCAAAGTATGTAATACCAGAAGATACACCACTAAAAGAATTTATCAATACAAAAGACTATGAAGAAAGTAATGATGAAGAAAAGAAGAATATGTATGTGTTTGAACATGAAGAGACTAAACAACAAAAAGGATGGACAACAGAAGAACTAACAGATTATAGGTACATAGGACAAGACCCAAATAACTATGTAACGTTCAATGGAGAGAATGCAGGATGGAGAATCATTGGAGTCTTCACAGTAGAAAATGAAAAAGGGGTTAAAGAGAAGAGGATTAAACTAATACGGAAAGACCCTTTACAAGCAAGTGATGAATCTAACATAACTTGGGACAACAAACCAAGTGGGATAGGTTCCTCAGAATCGGAGTATGGAAGTAATGATTGGACAGACTCAAGACTTATGATGGTATTAAATCCAGGATATGATACGAATTCAATCGCATCAGGAGGAAAAGGAAGTCTTTATTGGAATCAAGGAAGTGGGCAATGTCCATATTATGATAATGAGGCAATGCCTTGTGATTTTACTACTGCAGGTACAGGACTAAATAAAGAGGCCAGAGACATGATAGGGGATGCAAAATGGTACTTAGGGGAAACGGGAAGTATAACATCTGGAGCTGGACCAGAGGAATGGTACGGTTATGAACGAGGAACAGAAACCTGCACAACAGCAGGAAAATGTAACAAGACAAGACCAATTGATTGGATAGGTAAAATAGGATTAATGTATCCATCTGATTATGGGTATGCGACAGGAGGAGGAAGTTCAATGAACAGAGAAGACTGTTTAGCGAAAGAACTTTACTACTGGACGCAAGCAACAGACTGTGCAACAAACGATTGGTTATATGACAACAATAATTATCAATGGACCATAACTCCGTGTTCATTCTCTGCCTACTACGTATTCACTACCGAATATAAAGGACGGGTTGACTTCTACGATGTGAACGACACGAATTACGCCGTCCGACCAGTTGTTTATCTAAAATCGAGTGTCACACTCTTTCAAGGTACAGGGACACGTAGTGATCCGTTTGTTTTTGTATAAAAATCCGATTCATTTTTCATGTACGAATGTAAAGAAAGCTTTTAAAAAACTTGACTGGGGGGGGGGTAGATATAGTAGAATAACAATAAGAAAGGAGAAAGAATATGAAAAAGAAACTATTGTTTATGGGCTTTACGTTTGTTGTTGGTATGGCTATTATGCCAAACGTATTTGCGCAAACTCATACGGAATGGGATACGCTTAAGACTTGCCTTACGACAAATGGTTCTACTTGTACTCTGGGTGACAGCATCACAGCAGATGACATTATAACCATCGGAGACAATGTTACGCTTGATTTAGGAGAGCATACGCTTACAGTAGCCAGTAATAAGACTCTCTGGATTAATGGTGGCCATGAAGTTACCATTAAGGGTGATGGTGGAAAAATTATAAGTGAAGGACCATACTCTACGCTTTCCGTAAAAGGAAATGCCTCATCTGATTCTACTAAGCTTACAATCGAAGAAGGTGTTGAAATTACTGGTGTAGTTCCAGTAGCAATCTATTCCGCTAGTGATAATACGGCTGAAAATAATGCTTCTGTAATCCAGATTGATGGAGATCTTAGGGTCACTTCTGGAGATAGCGTTGCGCTTAGTATCAATGGTAAAATTCAAGGTGGCCCTCAAGTAAACATTACTGGAAACCTTACTGGTGTATCTGCTGGTATTTATCAAGCTGGAAGCTCTGATATTACCATTGATGGTGGTAGTGTTACTGGACAATCCGGTGTTGTTACCAAAGCTGGAACGCTACACTTAAAAAATGCGACAGTTACTGCTACGGGTGAACCTTCGGAAGGAACACCACTTGATGGAGCTTTTGATCCTACTGGTGCTGGCATCCAAATTGAAGCGAAAAGTAACTATCAGGGTAACATCAATATCGACATTCAAGAAGGTACCACAATTACAAGTGAACAAGGTGATGCCATTCAGGCTTATGGAGACGAAGAAGACAAAATTGAGGCTCTGAATATCACAGGTGAAAATATCACACTAAATGCACCTAATGGTAAGGTATTAGATACAACTGGAGATATCAACTTTCCAGAAGTAACTGCAAATGATGAAATAGTAAATCTTTCTGAAATGACTGTATTTACTACGAATTCAGTTGAAGCTACTCCTGAAGAATCAACGGAGAATCCAGATACTGCTGATACAAATGTATATGGACTTCTTACATTGATCCTTGTAAGTGGACTTGGACTTGGATATGTCATTCGTAAAAGAATGAATTAATTGAATCTATGAAAAGCAATTCTTGTGAAAAGCGTTGCTTTTTTAGATTTCGTTTTCAGCCTAAAAAGAAAAAGCCATCACTCAGAATTGGCTTCTTCTTTTTTTTCTAATAATTCATCAAAGACAAGCTCTGTTTCAGTAGGTTCTGTTCCTTTCACAAAATACATCATCTTCTTTTTGGCATCTTCTTCTTTAGCAAGTCTTCCAGATATAGGTTCTACCAAAATAGTAGAAACAGCCTTAGGCTGGGTATACCACGCATCTTCCTTGCCTTCCATATAGCCTTCAATGGCTTGAAACCAAATATTTTGTACATATTTATATTCACTTGGAACCATCTCTTTTTCTTTATCGTATCCACACCAAGATGCGACAACAATATCATGATTGTAACCCATATACCAAGTATCTTTGTCTGTGGTTCCTGATTTGATGGCATATTTATGTGTGAGTTTGGAAGCTAGATTGATGGCAGTAGGATAGTTATAGTCAATGTAGTCTTTGTCGTACGTTGCCGTTAACATATTGTTTAAAATAAACGTTAAGTTCTTATCGAGAATCGCTTCTTTTTCTTCCTTCGCTTGATAAAGGACATTTCCTTCTTTGTCTTCAATCCGTTCAATAAAGTGTGGGGTTATTTTATACCCTTCATTGGCAAAAGCAGCATAGCCAGCAGCCATTTCCAAAATGTTGATTTCACTGGTTCCAAGTGCAAGGGAAGGGACTTCTTCTAAATCTGCAGTAATTCCAACACGTCGCGCCATTTGAACCAACGTATCATAACCTAAAAACGTGTGTGTTTTGACCGCATAAATATTTTCACTATAGGCGATTGCTGTTGCCATCGATAT
Organism: uncultured Bacilli bacterium; assembly: GCA_947627225.1. Lineage (GTDB taxonomy): Bacteria > Bacillota_I > Bacilli_A > RF39 > UBA660 > CANQVB01. The sequence goes on along the minus strand of CANQVB010000033.1, from coordinate 8,425 downwards.
AGGTTTGTTTCCGTAAGTCTCATTATAATTTTGAGGCGAATAGGTTTGGTTTTGGGCAAAGGTAAATGTCGTTTTTTCACTGGTAAAGGTCGAAGAAGAAGTAAAGCCATTTTCAAGGGCTGCATAATAAAGAAATGGTTTCATCGTAGAACCCACTTGGCGTTTGGATTCAATTGCGCGATTATAAGGAGACTTGTTGTAGTCTTTCCCTCCAACGAGCGCTAAAACTTTTCCTGTATTAGGATCTAACATCACCGTTGTTGTTTCTAAGGAAGAGTCTTCGGGAATGGTTTCTTGAATGGTTGTTTCTAGTTTTTTTTGCTGTTCTAAATCTAGATTGGTATAAATTTTTAGACCTCCTGTTTCAAGAAAAGTCGAGGGAATTTCTTTGATGGTCTGTAATTCTTTTAAAACGGCATCTTGGTAGTACATAACTGTGGTTAAATTTTCTGTTGTTTTCTCTCCTAAAAACGTTAACTTTTCATTCAGTGCACTTTGGTATTCTTCTTCCGTGATTTTCTTGGCATCTTTTAAAACACGAAGCACATATTTTTGTCTTTCTTTTGCTTTCTCTTCGTTCACTAAAGGGGAATAGTTCGAAGGAGATTTGGGAATACCTACTAACATGCAAGACTCCGCTAGCGTTAAATTTCTAGCACTTTTTCCAAAGTAGAACTGACTTGCATTTTCAATGCCATACATGCCATGTCCATAGTTGATGGTGTTTAGGTAACCTTCTAAAATCTCATCCTTACTATAATCCGATTCTAGTTCAATGGTGTACCACATCTCATCCCATTTTCTTTTCCAAGTTTTATCAAAATCTAGAAATAAGTTTTTGGCATACTGTTGGGAAATGGTTGAAGCACCTTGTTCTTTGCTTCTTGTTACAAGATTGTTAATGCCTGCTTTGATGATTCTTGGAAAATCAAAGCCTTTGTGTAAATAGAAATGTTTATCTTCAACCTCTAAGGTTGCTGTAATTAAATCAGGAGAAATATCGTCTAGGGAAATCCATTCTCTAGAACCACTTCCTTGAAAAAAGACGGTGTTTGTATTGTCAAATAACATAAAGCTATTGGCACTTTTAATCTGTAATTTAGGGGTTATTTTCGCATAGGTATAAACAGCCATATTGGCAAGAATAAAGAGCAAAATAAAAATACCAAACCATTTGAATGCTTTTTTTACAAATTTCATAAAGTACCTCCTTTTTGTAGTATCTTCTTAAAATTTTGATTTTATGTATGGTTTTTTTGAAAGCTGTGGTATAATTCGGAATAGAAAAAGGAGCCAAAGATGAAAGTTCGCATAAAGATGTCACTACAATATGGAGAAAGTAGTCAAGAAGAAATTGTTTCTGGAATTTGGAGAGAAAAAGAAAAGATTTTAAGCTTTTTAGATCAAAAAAAGAATAGAATGTGCCTTCATCTTTTACAAAAGACAATGGAACGAGAAACCGAAGAATTCCTTTTTCAATATGATTTTTTGAAAAAAAAGGAAGTTTTCATTGAAAACAAAGAAACAAAACAAGCCATTGTTCTTCCACTTTTGGAAACAAGTTATGTACAAGATGAAGCTTCTGTTCAAATCGAGTATCAAGTGGAAGGAAATCAAGAAAATCACAAAATCACATTGCAATGGGAGATGATAGCATGAGTATTCTAAAAAACTGGAGTAAGCAAATTGAAGATGCGGCCAAAGAAAATGGAATTTGTCTTCAAAATTTTATGTTGTTAAAAAGCAATCGAAGAGATTTAGGAGAGTTTCAAATCAATGATTGTATGACGCTTGCGAAAACACTTCACGAAGCACCAACAGAAATTGCAAAACGCTTACAAGAAGTAATCCATTCCCTCGATTTGTTTGAAGAGGCAAGTATCGCAGGACCTGGTTTTATCAATCTTCGCCTGAAGGAAGATGTCCTTTTGGAAGCATTAAACCGCTTTTTAGAGGACATTTATTACAATGTCGATAAACAAGAAAAGAAGAAAATCTTTATGGACTATGGAGGTGCCAATATAGCAAAGACACTTCATGTAGGTCATTTACGAAGTGCTAATATTGGAGAAGCCAACAAAAGACTTGCAAAGTTCTTAGGACAAGATGTATTAAGTGATGTTCATTTTGGAGATATTGGAAGACAATCTGGAATGGTCATTTCTGAATTAAAAAGAAGATATCCAACTTTAAATTATTTTAAGGATAGTCCTCAAGAAAGTTATGATCCACTTCCTATTACAGAAAAAGAATTGGAAGAGATTTATCCCAAAGCATCTCTTCTTGCTAAACAAGATGAAGCTGTTATGGAAGAAGTACGTCTTTTAACGAAAGCTTTAGAAGAAGGAAACCCGAACCTAACAGCACTCTGGGATGCCATTAAAAAGCTTTCTGTTGCGGACATTCAAAACATTTATAAACGCCTTCATACCGAATTTGATTTGTGGGAAGGAGAAAGTGATTGTTATCCTTATTTAAAAGAGACCATTGCGCTTTTAGAAAAGACAGGGCTTTTGGTAGAAAGCGAAGGAGCGAAAGTGATTGAAGTTGCAACGAACGAAGATAAAGCACCTATGCCACCTCTTCTTGTATTGCAGTCGAATGGAGGAACGCTTTATGCAACAAGAGAACTTGCAACGCTCCTTTCTCGTATGAAACGTTTTTCACCGGATGAATTTTGGTATTTTGCCGACAATCGTCAAGCACTTTACTTTGAGCAAGTCTTTCGTGCCAGTTATGTAACAGGGCTTGTTCCTAAAACAGTAAAACTTTCTTACTACGGTTTTGGTACCATGAATGGAAAAGACGGAAAACCATTTAAGACTAGGGATGGAGATGTTCTTAGTTTAACCGCTTTACTACAAAAGGTAGAAGATGCGATTGAAAAGCGCCTCAGTCCAGAAATCGAAGGTGAAGAACGCACAAAAATTAGGGAACAGTTAACCATTGCCACTGTGAAATATGCTGACTTTCTTCCAAACCGAATGACAGACTATATTTTTGACATTGAAAAGTTTTCAGACTTAGAAGGCAAGACAGGTCCTTATCTTCTTTATTCTACCATTCGGATGAAAAGCCTCTTACAAAAAGCAAAGGAAGATTCTGTTTCTTTCTTAAAATTGAAAGATGATAAAGATCGTAATGTGGCTCTTCTTGCCTTAGATTTTGCGAATATTCTTACACATAGCTATGAAGAAAAAAGTCTTCATGAAATTGCAGAGTATTTATATCAGTTAACAAGTAGCTATAATACCTTTTATCAAGAACATCCTATTCTTCGTGAAGCGGATGAATCCTACAGAAAAACATGGCTTGCCCTCACCGAATTGGTCTATAAAATCAACACCGCTTTATTAACGATTTTAGGCATTGAAATTCCAGAAAAAATGTAAATCATGCAAAATGTATTGTCAAATACATAAAAACATGATATAAAGGTTATTGATTTTGTAGTCACATTGAAACTCTATGTGCATATAATGCTTTAGCGAAAGGAAGAAGTTTATGAAAAAATTAGAGAAGATGACCAAAGAAGAATTAGAACAATTTGGAAACAAAGATATTGCAGATTTATTATTACAAGAAAAGGGTGCCTTGAATACAGGAGATCTTTTTAAAGAGATTATAAAACTTTTAGAACTACCTCAGGCAACCTTTGATCAAAAAATAGGCGATTTCTATACTTCCTTAGCAACCGATAAACGTTTTGTGCTATTGGAAGATGGTTGCTGGGATTTAAGAAATCGCCATACTTCTGATAAAGTCATCAAAGTTGTTGAAGAAGAAGAGGAAGAAGAGGAGAATAAAGAAGAAAGTTCACAAGAAGTCGAAGATTCCTTTGATGATGGGGATGAGACGGAAGATGATTATGATGATGCTGATGAAGAGCTTAAAGATTTAGTTGTGATTGATGAAGATGAACTTGATTTAGAACAGTAGGGAAACTTCCAAAAGGGAGTTTTTCTTTTTGAAAATATTGTGTATAATATAGAAGACATGCGAAAGGGTGAAAAAGATGATTGAACGATTAGATGCGATTTTAGAAAAATATAATTCTCTACAAGCTACGTTATCTAGTGAAGACGTTTTAAAAGATATGAATCAAATGAAGGCGCTTTCTAAAGAGCTAAGTGATTTAGAAGATGTGGTCCAAGTGTATCAACATTATAAACAAGTGCTTGCATCTATGGAAGAAGATAAAGAAATGCTTCACGATAAGGAGCTTGCAGAAATCGCAAAGGAAGAGTTAGTTGGTTTAGAAAAGGAGAAAACAAAATTAGAACAACAACTTGAAATTTTATTAATTCCAACAGACCCTAACGACGGGAAGAATGTCATTGTTGAAATCAGGGGCGCTGCAGGAGGAGACGAGGCAAACATTTTCGCAGGGGATTTATTTCGAATGTATTCCAAGTATGCTGAAAAAGAAGGGTTTCGGATTGAACTTTTGAATGCCATTGAAGGAACAGCAGGCGGCTTTTCGCAAGTTGAGTTTATGGTCAAAGGGGATAATGTGTATTCCAAGTTAAAATATGAAAGTGGTTCCCATCGCGTACAGAGAATTCCTGTCACAGAAAGCAATGGTAGAATTCAAACTTCTACAGCAACGGTACTTGTGATGCCAGAAGTGGAAGATGTCAATGTCGAAATTAAGCCACAGGACTTACGAATTGATATTTACCGGAGTAGTGGTTGTGGGGGACAAGGTGTCAATACGACAGATAGTGCGGTTCGAATTACCCATATTCCATCAGGAATTGTGGTTACATGTCAAAATGAGCGAAGTCAGATTCAAAACAAAGAACAAGCCATGAAAGTCCTTCGCGCACGTCTTTATGAACAAGAACAAGAAAGGCAAGAACAAGAACTGGGCATGGAACGGCGCAGTAAAATTGGAACGGGAGATCGTGCTGAAAAAATTAGAACGTATAACTATCCACAAAATCGTGTGACAGATCATCGAATTGGGTTTACCACTAACAATTTAGATCGTGTGATGAATGGACAATTAGAAGAAATTATTGAAGCCCTCATTACAGAAGATCAAAACCGAAAATTAAGAGGCGAATAGGATGACGGTAGAAGAAGCTCTTTGTTATGGAAAAGAAAAGATTCACTCTGATTTTGCCAAACTTTTGTTAAGCGATTTACTAGGAAAAAATCCTTTAGAACTTTATCTTTGTTTAGATGACATTGTTCCTGAAGTGCTACTAGTACAATATAAAAAAGAAGTAGATGCGCTTCAAGAAGGAACGCCAATTCAATATGCGATTGGACATGTGAATTTTTTTGGAAAAAAGTTTTATGTGAATAAAAATGTATTAATACCACGATTTGAAACAGAAGAGCTCGTAGAAAAGACACTTGATTATGTCAAGCAAATATGGGAAGAGGCCCCTTCTTTACAGGTTTTAGATCTTGGTTGTGGAAGCGGTGTAATTGGGCTTACCTTAAAAGATAAGATGCCAACGCTTGCAGTTACGCTTTTAGATATTAGTAAAGAAGCTTTAGAGGTTGCCAAAAAAAATAAGGAAGCATTAGGTCTTTCGGTGCGGCTTGTTCAAGGGGATATGTTAGAAAATCTAGGAGATGAAAAATACGATGTTTTAATCTCCAATCCCCCTTACTTAAAAGAAGATGAGGAAATTGAGGATATTGTTAAAAAGAATGAACCCCACATTGCTCTTTATGGTGGAAAGGATGGACTTTATTATTACCGAAAAATTTTAGAAAAAGCAAAAGAACATCTTAACGATTCGTTTCTAATCGCCTTTGAAATAGGATGCAATCAAAAAGATGCCATTACACAGCTAGCACAGACTTATTTAGAAGGCATTCAGATAGAATGTCTAAAAGATTTACAAGGAAGAGAAAGAATGCTTTTCATTTTTAGAAAAATGTGATATACTATACAGTCGAAAGGAGTTGGGAGTATGAAAAACTTTTCAACAGCACCACTTAAAATTATGAAAATAGAAAAAGGAACCACCTATACTTTGGTTTGTGGACAATTACAAAAGCACGACGTTTTGGTGGAATTAATTACCAATGCTGTAGGATATAGAAGAAAGGTACATCAAATCAGTGCATCTGATCCTTCCAATTTTTCTGGAGAGATGGCAACGGTTAAGATTCCAAGTGCAGATTTTGTGTTAGAGCGTACGAAATGTAATGGAAAAGTTACATCTTTAGTTTTATATACAACACTAGATTCTGACGATAAAAAAATTAAACGGCTTTCTACACTGAAAGGGTTAGAACTAACTTCAGTAAAACCAACAGGCGTTCAAGTTCTTTCTTTAAAAAGGTGAAGGCCTTTTTTATTTTGTCGATTTTTCTTTTTCTTTTTTTGAATAAACCGAAATTTTTTCTTCCATTTTTTTAGTGAAGGGAATGAAGAAAATGAAAAAAGCAGTGATAATAGGATTACTTCTTATCTTGTTCGTAAATATAGGAGGAAAAGCTTCTTCCTCTGTAATTATTCCAGAAGATGCCATTCGATTTCGAATCATTGCAAATAGTAATCAAAAAAAAGATCAGGAAACCAAACTTGCTGTAAAAGAGGCTTTAAGCGAGGTCATCAATCCCATATTACTTCATGGAAAAACCAAAGGCCAAGTCAAGACAATGCTTGAGGAAAACCAGTCTTTAATGGAGACCTTAGTTTCTAAAAAATTGGAAGAAGAAGGAGACATGCAAAGTTTTCAAGTTGAATATGGAATGCACTATTTTCCAGAAAAAGAATATCAAGGTGTGACGTATCAGGAAGGAGATTATGAATCTTTGGTTGTCAAACTTGGAAAAGGAGAAGGTGATAATTTCTGGTGTGTTTTATTTCCACCACTTTGTCTTTTAGAAGGAGAAAAAACAGAAAGTGAAAAAGTAGAGTACACATCACTTATCGAGGAAATTATAGAATCAATTTTAAAATAAACGCCTATGCGTTTTTTTTCTTGCTTCATAGAATAGTATAGGTGATTTTATGCGTGCTATTGTTTTAGCAGGAGGAGGTGCCAAAGGGAGTTATCAAATTGGTGTTTGGAGAGCCCTTCGTGAACTTGGCATTTCTTATGATATTGTTTGTGGTACTTCTGTGGGTGCTTTAAATGGCTTGTTTCTCACCACAGGAGAGTATGCCCTTGCTAAATATATTTGGTCCACTATTTCGATTGATTCCATTTTAAAGCTTGGAAAAAACAAATCTTTTTTTGAAAAAAATACGAGTTTACTTCCCTATATCGGACACTATCTTCTAGAAGGAAGCTTCGATACTACGCCGTTTCAAAAACTGGTTTGTCAATTGATCGATTTAGATAAAGTAAGACGAAGTCCGGTTCGCTTTGGTATTGTAACTACAGAAATTCCTTCTTTGTATCCTGTAAAAGTTGTTTTAAATCCGCTGAGTAAAGCGCAAATTTGTTCCTATCTTCTTGCATCTTCTGCATTGTTCCCAGCTTTTCCTATGGTAAAAATTGATGGAGAAAGCTATGCGGATGGAGGCCTTTTTGATAATTTACCCATTGATCTTGCTCTTTCTATGGGTGCAGATGAAATAATTGCGGTTGGATTAAAAAAAGATGAGCCACTACCTAAGCAATATGAAAAGCTTTCGAATCTTTATTATCTTACACCATCCAAAGAACTAGGCAATGTTTTGGATTTTGATCACGAAAAAATGTTTTCTAATATGAAGTTAGGTTACCAAGATGCACTTTCTTTTTTCAAGAAGAATCACTTCTAGGATGGTGTTTTCCTTCATACAATGAACTGGAGGAATTTATGGAACTTTTTCGTTATTTCCTGATTGGCATTGGTCTTTCTATGGATGCATTTTCCCTTTCTATTTTGTATGGGCTGTTTTTAAAAAATAAGAAGCTTGCCCTCATTCTAAGTAGCAGTGTAGGAATTTTTCACTTTTTTATGCCCTTTTTTGGCAGTTTACTTGGGTCTTTTTATATTTCAAAGTTTTTGACACATCCGAATTATTTAGTAGGTATCATTCTTTTCATTCTTTCTATCGAGATGCTTTTCTCATTAAAGGAAGAAGAAAAAGTAAATCCCATTGAAAATATTTTTCATGTCCTATTCTTTGCTTTCACAGTAAGCTTAGATAGTTTTTCTGTGGGACTTGGGTTTGGAGCCACGCATGAGAATGTTTATCTTGCAGGTGCCATTTTTACACTTTGTAGTTTTTCATTTACGTATTGCGGGTTACTATTTGGAAAGAAACTCCATCAGTCTTTTGGGAAAAAGGCAAATCTTTTTGGGTGCATTCTTTTGTTTTTCCTTGCTCTTTATTATTTATTTGGATAGATTCTTGATTTGCTTGCAAACTAATAACAGGAGGATAGTCTGAAAAGAAAAACAAAATTTATTTTATAAAGATAGGCAAAAAGGGCAGACTTCCCCTTACCCCAAAGAAAGT